>CAMLEF010000301.1 GCA_946478675.1 uncultured Flavobacteriales bacterium
TTGCACTTTCTTTTCTTCGAGATACAGCACCAAACAAACCCGTCGTGGCGTGAAGAGATAACCGGCAAGCGCATGATGAAAGCCGGTTGCCGTCACCGTAGCGTTCAACGCTTCTGCCAGCAGGATCTCGCCGGTGTCGCCGGTGAAAACCGGTTTCCACGCACCCGTGCGCAGCATCACCGTCACGTTGGAGGGCGCTGCTGATTTTTCTGCGGGCTCTTCTTTTTTCTTTTCCATGCTCAGGCGTGCAACGGCGCAATGGTTTTGTTCTCCTTGCGGAATTCTTTGCGGATCGCCGCGAGCAGTTCCGGTAAAGTCACGACAGGATCGCCTTTGCGCACCGCAGCAAGCGCACAGGAGCGAAGCACATTGATGATCGAGCCGCCGGCCAGCTCGTATTCTTCCGAAATTTTTCGCAGGTCGATTGACGGATCCAGGGTGCACGTTCCGGAAAACGCCTGCTCCCACAGTTGCTGCCGTTCATCGGGAGAAGGCATGCGGAAATGCACCATCGACTGGAATCGGCGCGTGAAAGCTTCGTCCATGTTGGCGTTCAGGTTCGTCGCAAGAATGACGACGCCTGGAAAATCTTCGATGCGCTGCAGCAGGTAAGCCGTCTGCTGGTTCGCGAAACGATCGTTCGAAGAATTCGCGGCGGTCCGTTTTCCGAACAGCGCGTCGGCCTCGTCGAAGAAGAGGATCCAGTTTTTGCTCTGCGCGACGTCGAATACTTTCGCAAGATTTTTTTCCGTCTCGCCGATGTATTTCGAAACGATCATTGACAGATCAACTTTGTATACGTCGCGTCCCGAAGATTTTCCGAGCAGCGAAGCCGTCAGCGTTTTACCCGTGCCCGGAGGTCCATAGAACAACGCGCGGTAACCGGGCTTGATCTTTTTGCCGAGCCCCCAATGGGCGAGCAGCGTATTTCCATGCTCGAGCCACGCGCTGATCTCCGCCACCTGTTCCATCACCAGCTCGTCGAGCACGATGTCTTCCCAATCGAGCGGCGTGCTGATCTTTTGTGCGGGGAACGAAGCGCTGTTCTCCGCAGGCAAAAGTTCGCCGGTGAGAAAGAAATGGAACCAGCTGCTGTTCAGGTTCAGCGTTCCGTTGAAGCGCGGCAGGTACGGTTCCACTTCGCTCAGCGCAATAACGTCTTCGCGAATCAGCGGACTTTCTTTCCCGAGCCAGCGCAAAACTTTCGGGCGCGCCGTTGGATTGGTTGAAGTGGTAATAAACAGCAGCGTTTGTCCCGTCGGAAAAAAACCGCTGTGATTTTTGTCGATCACGCCGCCGAATTCCGTGAAGCCGCGATCGTACAGTTGATTCTTCCCGAAAAAAATGTCAAGCACTTCCGGGCGAAGATGCGGCGCCAGCGTTAAAGCCAGCGCAGCACGACCATAGACATCGAGCTGCCATTCCCGCACTTTCTCCGCGAAAGGACAATTTTCTTCCGGCAATTCCGGCAGCGGAATGTCGAGCCAGTTTTTCTCGTGTCCTTCCTGCATCAGGTAGGAACGGATCACCTGGTCGATCACGCTTTGCAGCCAGTCGAGCTCACGGAGCAGTGCGGCAATCGCAACGTCATTCGCCATAGGTCGTGAATAATCGTTCTACGTCGTCGAGGTTCGCGTCCGCCCATTTGAAATACAGCAGGGCGGTATTCGGGTTGAGCTGGTTCGCCTGCATCATGTCGAGCAGGCTGGCCTGAGCGGTGGTGGAAACGTTCGCCGTGTCATTCGGATCAGACTCGAACGGGTAATCGTAAAACTCGCTCGCCCACGAATCGCGGTTTTGCATCGTCGTGATGAGATCGCTGACGAACGTGTCGAGCCGTTCGTCCTGCACGACGAGTTTTTTCGCGCGGAAGAAAACCGGTTTGCGTTTTCCTTCGCGGTGATAGAAATCGATCTCTTTCGACTGGATCGTTTTCGCCGCCTGGTGACCGAAGATGTCGACGAGCCCGAAGTTTTCCGTGTCGGTCGCGATTTCCAGTTCTGCATTCGGCGCGCCCGCAATGGCCAGCGTCCAGTCGGAAGCAGAAGCCGTTTCCGTCACGATGTACAATTGCCGGAACGAATACACGGTCTGCGTCATGCGGATGATCAGCGATTGCTGCAGCTCGTTCCAGTTCGCGATGCGTGTCGATTCGACATTGTTCGTCTTGAAGAAAAAGCTGCCGCGTGAAATGAAACCGATCACCTGCCGGCTGAATTCGAAATTTCCGTCGAGTGCGCCGTGGCCTGTTCCTCTCCCGGAATACGGTTTCGTGATGCCGTCGCTGAAGTTCCAGCCCGAAGCGATCTGGCGAATGCCGTATTCGAAACGCGCATCATCTGCCGCGATGACGTTGGAACGAAAAATATTTCCGAGCAGGATCATCTCGCCGTTCCGCACCTGGAAGAAATCGCCGGGATACAGGTTTTGCAGCATCGGTTTCGCCGGGATGAAGCCGCCCGTGCGCATGTAGAAGCTGCGGTAAAATTTCCGAAAGGTATTTTCCATGACGTTGAACGGTTAATCCACCGTCCCGCAAAATTTTCACGGGACGGTGGAAGTGTGCATTGCTTAAGCGAGGGCTGCCGCGTTGCCTGCCGCAAGACCGGCCTGCAGCGAAGCGAGCGTGATCTGCGCTTCGTTGAGCGAAAGCTGCGCGCTCTGCAGCTGTTTCGTCGTCACCAGCGAAGCGTTGTAGATCTTCCTGTAATAAATCTTCGCAGTTTCGTAAGCCGCGTAGATCTGCTTCTGCAGCGAAGGCTTTCCATCAACACCGTTCACCGTGATCAGCTCGTACACCGCCATCGCCTGGAGATTTTCCAGCGAAGCAGCCGCTTCCGATTCGATGTTGGTCGATTGCGCCGTGATGGTGGACTGCAGCGCAACGAGCGTCAGCGCAACCGCGTTGTTCGCATCGGTGCCTGCAGTGTTCAGCATGCTTACCAGCTCGTCGGAAACCAGCGGGTTCAGCGCCTTCTTGCGGATGACGAACGTCGACAGCTTGTTGATCACTTCGGCGGAATAGATCAATTTGTCGAGCACCGTTTTTACACTGCCGCCCAGCTGCAACGTTTGTTTGTTCGCGATCGAAAGCGTTGCGAATGCATTACCCGAGCTGTTCTGCAGGTCGAGAAAATTCTGAGCAACCTGGTCGACGAGGTTTTTATTGTTCAGCGCATTCGTGCGGTTCGTTTCCGCCGAAGCGAGCAGCGCCTGGAAATTATTTTCCTTGTCGGTCAGCGCCGTAACGATGGCCTGGTACTGATCGACCTGCTGCTGTGCGTCGAGCACCTGGAGCTGAAGCGCATCCAGCTCTGCTTTTTTGCGTTCGGTGACGCCGTATTTTCTTGTGCGTGTTGTGATCATGAGTAGAAAATTTTAAAAGAGTGGATGCTTATTTTTCTGAAACTGCGGGATTCGGGAACACGAGCTTGTCGGGATACGTGTAAACCGGCGAAGAGGTGTAGTTCGTCCATGCATTGTGGAACGAAGGCTCATTCTGCTCTTCACCATTGAACACCGACAGGATCACCGGCAGGTACGTTTTGTTTTTTCCCAGCAGGTTGCCGAAGATATCCGTGGTTTCTTCACCGAACGGAACCGGCTTCAGCGTGCGCGTCACAGCAGTGGCGGCAGAAGTTTCAGCAGCAGATTTCTTTGCGCGTTTGGTGCCCGTCGCATCTGCGCTGCCATCCAGGAATTCGGTGAACGGAATGTAATTGCCCGGGGGAATCTGTTCGGCAAGCATGCGGTTGAAAATGAACGACGGCGATTGCATCCCCGGAATGATGACGTCGTTCGTTCCGGCTGTCGTTGCGGCAAGCTGGTTGTTGTACGCTGCGTTGCGTTTGCCTTCGAGCGACTGCAGCTCGATGTTCAGCGCGGCGGCCTGCTCGGTAGTGAGCTCAGGGTTGGCGAGCTCCGCTTCGACCTGCGCGATCCGCTGATCGTATTCCGTTGCGGTGATGATCATGTTGATCAGCTCCTGGTCGATCTGCAGGAACGACGAGGTGGTCAGCATGCCGTCGGATACGCCTTCGTACGGCAGGAACAGCAGGCGGTATTCCACGTTGTACTGCGGATTATCCGTGACTTTGAACGAAGCCTGGTACGGCTCTTTCGGATCTTCACCGGTGGTGTTCGGCGTGATCGTGAGCGACGAGAGCTGTGCCGCTGCGAGCTGGTGACGAAGTGTGAACGTGGTCGAAGTCGCAGAGATGAAATCGTCGAACGTGTTGATCTTGCGCTTGTACGTTTCTTCGTAACGCGCCACGACGAACATCACGTAGTCCTGTCCCCAGGTCACCGCTTCGCCGTCGCTGTCGATCATCGGTTTGTCGTTCACGTGCAGGAAATCGATCGTCACGCGCGCGTATTTCGTGCCGGGATAAATCACCACGCCATTTGGAAGCGTAATGCCGCTGATCTCGTTCGGCGCTGTGCCCGTACCGTAGATCAGGTCCGGCAGCTCGATGAACTGCGCGCCGAGTACCGACGGGTTCGCGATGATCGTATCGGCGTTCGTGATACCGAAGGTGCTCTTCGCCTGGTCTTTCACGACGAAGAGATAATAATTCTTCACCGGGTAAAGCGCATCTTCACCCACGCTTTCTTTCGGGAACGCGCTGCGCAGGAAGGCAAAGCTCACCTGGCGACGGGAATCCCATTCGCCTTGTCCTTCCGTCATCTCGTCGGCATTGCGTTGCAGTGTATGAACGGAAAGGTTGAGGTTCAGCTCGCGGTTCGTAGCATGGTACGCAGAAGCGACGGCCTGGTAATCGACGCTCGAATCTTCGTAACCGCCTTCGGCTACTTGTTCGGATACGCTTGCCGTCGACACGGCATTGGTGTCATCGGTAACGGTCTGCGCTGCCGTGTTGAAATCGCCGGTCGTGATGCCGAGCAGGTTGGTAAGCGATCCGGAAGAGGATTTCGCTTTGTCGAGCACCGTCGGGAACGGAACTTCCGAAATGGTGATCGAAGCATCCATCGAAAGATCCGACGCGACTTCCGCGAGGTAAGCCGTTTCATTGATCAGCGTGCGGGCTTCGCTCGTGAGATTGTAAATGTCCGAATGAAAATCGGCGGCATTCACGATGCTGTATACGCTGCCCATGTCGCTGGCGAGCTTGACGATCGCATCGGTAGAAGCTTTCACGTTAGCGGCGCAAACAGCGGTATTCGTCACCGACTGCTTGACATAATTGTTCGCCTGCGTAGCCGAGCTCAGCATGTTGTTCGAAAGATTATTCGAAGCAACCGCCTGGTCGTTGATGTTCTTTTTTTGCTTGAGGCTTTTCTTCGCATCCTCCAGCTTGTCTTCGGCGGTGATCGTCGCCGCTTCTGCGTGGTACAGCGTAAACATTGAAGCGATGGCCGTCGACTTTGCAGATTTCTTTTCCAGGTCCTGCGACGACAGCGCGCCGACGACGGTGGAATGAAGATTATCGTTGTACGAGTTCATAAGATTGGATTTGGTTTGTGTTGTAAAGGATTAAAGTGAGACGAAAGAAGAAGTTCAGGTGCTGTCGGTGATCCGGTGTTGGCGGGTGTGTGGCATGAGTGGTTGTATTAATAGTTCCAGGTAACGTGGAGCGGTTTTTCCATCCACGGGTATTTGGTGATTGAAAACGAATAAGGTGATTTGTGCAGCAACACGTCGTACGCTTTTTTCTCCACGGTGAGCTCCCAACGCTCCGGCGTTTCCACGAGCAATCCGTCGCGCACGAGCCAGTTGCCGCGAAAACCGTTGATCGACGTTTCCCCGAT
>CAMLEF010000302.1 GCA_946478675.1 uncultured Flavobacteriales bacterium
AATTGCCGTCGGCGTTACCGGTTATTTTTATCCGCGCACGCTCGGCGTCGGCTATTCCAACATCAGCGACCTGCTTTCCGGCAATCTTCCGCTGGCGATCGTCTTCTCGCTTTGCGTGATGAAATTCATTTCGTGGTCGATCGCGTTGGGCAGTGGAACGTCGGGCGGAACGCTGGCGCCGTTGCTGACGATCGGCGGTGCGGCGGGTGTGCTGTGCGGCAAGCTGCTGCTGGATATTTTCCCGGGATGCGGTATCACGCTTCCGTTGGCGGCGCTGACGGGAATGGCTGCGATGTTTGCCGGAGCTTCACGCGCGCTGCTCACGTCGATCATATTTGCGGTGGAAACGACAGGACAACCCGGCACGTTTCTCCCGCTGCTCTGTTCGTGCGCAACGTCGTTCACCGTTTCTTTTTTCCTGATGGAGAACACGATCATGACCGAGAAGATCGCGCGACGTGGCGTAAAAACTCCGCACTCGTATGAGCCCGACCTGCTCGAAGTCACGAACGTGGAAAATGTCATGACGAACGAAGCGATCGCTTTCTCCACCAACAGCCCGATCGAGGATATCCGTCAATGGACGAAGAAAGAAGGCTTCGACGGCAATTACATTGTGCTCACCGACGACGCGTTTGTTTTTTCGGGAATCGTCAGCACCTCGAGCCTTTACAACGAGATCAACGACGGCAAGTTGCCGGCAGGCTCGCTCATCAAACGCAAAACGTCTTTTGTAAAACCGAAAGACAGCCTGAAAAAAGCAATGCACCTGATGGCGGAAGAAAACACGGACGTGCTGCCGGTGATCAGCGACGAAGATGAAAAGACGTTATTGGGAATTCTCACGTATCGTGATATTCTTTCCGCATACCGTCACGGATTCGGCGATCACACGAAAAGTTCGCCGAACATCTCGCTGCGGCGTCAACGCATGAAACTGCTCATGCGCGGGCAACAATTGATCTCTTCGATGAAAATGAAAAAATAAAAAAACCACATAGGAACATAGTCAACATAGTTTCAACCCTATGTATCTATGTTCCTATGTGGTTATATTTTTTTACCGCGCGACTACTCCTTCACAATCCGCTTCGTAAAATGTCCCGAAGCCGACTCCACATCCAGGATATACATGCCGGCGCTCAATGCCGCCGTTTCCGTAAGATGAAAATGGTTGGTAGCATGATGCACCGCAAACATCGATTGCGACATCAGCAAGCGTCCTGACGCATCGTAGAGACGAATATGAATGTCCTGGTCGCCGACGGAATAAAAGCTGAATTGTAATTCATCCGTGAACGGGTTCGGGCTCACTTCGGAAAGCTGGTCGGCGGTCGGCGCAACGGTATTGCCGGAGAGGTAAAGGTTCGCGGCGCAGAAATCGGGAATGCCGTAGCCAAGCAATGAATCCGGGTTCGCATACTGGCTGGCGCTCATCTCGATCACCGAATACAATTGCATGTTGTTCATCGTCGGGTGCGCCTGCCAGAGACAAGCGACCATCCCGCAGAGGATCGGTGAAGCGAATGAAGTGCCGTTACCGGTTTGTGTTCCGGTGCCGAACGGATCACACACGACGGAGTTGCCGCCCTGCGCGCCGAGGTTCGGTTTCACTGCGCCGTCGGGAGCCGGTCCGCGCGAGCTGAAGCCGGTGACGTTGCCCGAAGCATCCGTCGCTGCGATCGCCAGCGCACTGTCTGCATCTGCCGGCGTGCCGATGTAGAACCACGGCGACTGACCGCTGTTACCGGCGCTCACGACGACAGCGATGCCTTTGCGCGCCGCCATGTTCGCTGCTTTTGCGCAAGGCGTCGTTTGTCCGTCCATGTCGGCGTACGTGTGGTTCTCGGAAGGATCGTCGAATTCGGTGTAGCCGAGCGAAGAGTTGATGACATCAGCGCCTGCACTGTCTGCAAATTCAGCAGCAGCGGCCCAGTAATATTCCTCCACGAGATATTCCGTTGCCGCTTCTTCGCTGCGCAGGAGCCAGAAGCTCGCATCGGGCGCGGTGCCCACAAGCTGGCCGGGAAGATTGCCGCCCATGCACGACAGCACCATCGAGCCGTGCGTGTTGTCTTCGTACACCGACGTTTCATTCATCACGAAATCGTACGTGCCGAGAATACGGTTGTTCTGGAACAGCGTATCGAACACCGGCAGCTGATCGGCGTGATAGAAACCGGCATCGATGATGGCGATCTGCATGCCCTGTCCGCGGAATCCTGCGTTGTGCAGGCATACACCGCCGAGCATGTTGATCTGGTTGTACGAAGCGCCGTAGTTCAGCGTCGACGATTCGATGCCTACGGAACGCTGCGTATTCGCGGGATCGACAGGCGCAAAATGTTCTTCGGAAAATTTATCGGTATGCGGGTTGGCGTAACGTTGTCCCGCGCCGGTAACGCTCGCCACATACGGCAGCGCCATCACCTGGTTGAGTACGGCGGAGCTGTTGGTGAAGATGACGACGCCGTTCAGCCATTTCGATTGCGTATGCACGGTAGCGCCGGTAGCGGCCACTCCTGCGACATACGCGGGATTCACCGGCAGATCGAGCGAATCGATGGCGATGCCTTGCGCGATGCGGCGGGCCTGCGCGCGGGCGGAGAGGTACGCGTTCGGATTCGAGAGCGAATACGGCGTTCCGTTTTTATCCGTGAACTGCACCCAGTATTTATTCTGCGCGAAGATTCCGGTAAAAGAGAAAAGGGCGATGACGAAAAGGAGGAATCGGGATTTCATGAAGAGGATTAGATCAAATCAAATTTACGGAATGATTCAACCACGGAGACACAGGGGCACGGAGTTATTTCGGCCCCCAATCTACAAGTCGGATATTGTAAATCACGCCGCTGTAAATGCGATTGGCAACAGGAACGCCGATCACAAGCGCGGTGTCACGCACATCGATCACTTTCTTTTCGATCATTCCGACGTTGCGGGCGTAACGTTCCGAATAGTGACGGCTTTCGAGCAGGTTTTCATCGTCCTTCTGCACCACCAGCGCCGTTGAATCGAAATGCAACGTATTGATCGAATACGGTTCGTCCACCGCCGTGTATTTGTATTTCCATTCGCCGATCGTGTTGTAGGCGTTGCCGTCCCACTTCTTGCTGACGCGCGGCACAAACGTCAAACGAATGAAACGCTGGTTCTCCTCTACTTTCTCCGCTTCGGAAGCCGTGCGCACGAACGTCCACACGCGGCTGATCGCCCACGGCAAACTATCATACGGAACCGTATCGATGTACGGGCGCTTGTACCGCTCCACGCGCATCGCCTGCCGGCCTTCATTGTCGGTGAAATACGATTCGATCACTTCTTTCACCTGGTAACGATAAAAATCCGTGTCGTGCTGGAACGGATCGTACACCGTGGAATCGACTTCGTAAATGCAGTAGTGACCGAGCGCGTTCGGAAAATAATTGTAGCCCGCATTTTCCGGAACAGGCTCATCTTTCTTGCAGGAAAAAACAAACGCCGACACCAGCAGCGCAAAAGCAACAGAGTGTCGGCGTAACTGATTTTTCATGCGGTTACGAAATGATCGGCGACGCAGCGGCATTCTTCTTCAGCGAAGGAAAAGCCACTGACTGGCGATCGATGAAACCGCCACCGACGAGATCATCGCCTTCGTAGAAGACGGCAGATTGTCCGGGCGCAACGCCGCTCACGGGTTGATGGAACAGCGCTTTCACTTTGCGGACACCATCCACGGTTTCTTCCGTCAGCGTAGCGGGCGTGCCGGCATCTTTGTAACGGATCTTCGTGAGGCCGACAAAATCCTGCGGCAGCGACGCGTATTTCACGAGGTTGTAATCGCGGATGAACATCTCCTGGCGCTCGAGCTCTTCTTTCGTGCCGATGACGACGGTGTTTGATTCCGGAACGATCTGCAGCACGAACATCGGTTCGCCGAGCGCGATCTCCAGTCCTTTGCGCTGGCCGATCGTGTAGAACGGGTAACCTTTGTGCTTGCCGACGATCTTTCCATCGGAAGTCACGAAGTTGCCGCCGTCTACTTTCGCTTCGAGGCCGGGCACTTTATGCTTGAGGAACGCGCGGTAATCGTTTTCCGGGATGAAGCAGATCTCGTAGCTCTCGCTTTTTTTCGCGAGCTCTTCGTAACCGGCGTCCATCGCCATCTGGCGGATCTCCGACTTGCGGAATTTTCCGAGCGGGAAGATCGTGCGCTTCAGGCTTTCCTGCGAAAGTCCCCACAGCACGTACGATTGATCTTTCGCTTCGTCGAGCCCTTTCGAGATGACGTAGCGTTCGTTCTCCAGTCGCACTTTCGCATAGTGGCCGGTGGCGATGAATTCGCATCCGAGCTGGTCGGCGCGTTTGAGCAGCGCTTCCCATTTGATATGCGTATTGCAGAGCACACACGGGTTCGGCGTGCGCCCGGCGAGATATTCTTCGACGAAGTTGTTGATGATGTGATCACCGAACTCTCCGCGGATATCGAGAATGTAATGCGGGAAACCGAGGTTCACCGCCAGTGTGCGCGCGTCGTTGATGGAATCGAGGCTGCAGCAGCCGGTCTCTTTGCGCGAGCCGCCGGCGGATGCATAATCCCACGTTTTCATCGTGATCCCGATCACTTCATACCCCTCTTCATGCAGCATGAGCGCCGTTACCGAACTGTCGATACCGCCGCTCATCGCTACAAGTACTTTTCCTTTTTTGCTCATCTCATTGTCCTCCGCCCGTTGCATTCGGGTCTTGCCCGTTGTATCCGGGTTCCTGTTCGATATTTTTATTCAGCTCTTCGGGTTTGATCAGTTGTTCCTGGCTCTTCAGCTTGCCGAGCTCCCAGATCTCTGTGGCTTTTACGGAACCATCGGCGTTGTAATACACCCATTTTCCGTGCTTCACCGCGTGCTGGTAGCTGCCGACGATGTTGATGCGCCCGTCGGGGAAATACCAGACGGCTTTTCCTTCGAGGTTGCCGGCTACGTACGTCGCTTCTTCCTTCTTGGTGCCGTCGATGAAATATTCCACGTAAGGGCCTTCTTCAACGCCGTTCTTGAAAATCGTGACGCTCGCCACCTGCTTCGTCCCGGGATGATAGACGACCGACTTGCCTTCTTTCTTTCCCTTCACGTATGTCTCTTCGGAAAGCAGCTCGCCGTTCTGATAATCCGTATAAAATTTCCAGACGCTGTCTTTCTGCTGGTTGAGGTACTTTCCTTCCGCCTGGATGTAGCCGTTGATGTAATACATCTTCGCGTAAGAAACGGGACCGCCGTTGCGAAAATCCATTTCCGTCATCTTGCGGCCTTCCGTGTCGTAATACGTGAACATGCCGTAAGGCTTATCGTCCTTGAACTGGCCGACGTAAACGACGGTTCCCTGCTCATCGACTTTCTTCCAGGCGCCTTGTTTGAGGCCTTTCTCGTCGGTCTTGTTCGGGTAAATACCGGCAGGTGCCTGCGCCATCACGAAAGCGGGGATCGCGAGCAGCAGGAAAAGCGACAGGAAATTGATTTTCAAGGGTTTCATAGGCGGTACAAAGTTAAGAAGTTTCCTCCTGACTTGCCAGACACAAAAAGCCTGCCAGCGGAGTTGACAGCATAAGCGGCGTTCCCTGAAAAGTAACGGAAATTCATGAAAAAAGTTGCCTGAAACAGTCGGCCGGTTTGCCGGTTGTCGGTCGTCAGTAACAAAGACTGACACCCGACAACCGGCCGACCGAGCGTCGGGTCGTGCGAGAATCAGTTCATCGGGACTTCGATCACCAGCACT
>CAMLEF010000303.1 GCA_946478675.1 uncultured Flavobacteriales bacterium
GGTGAACGGCACGCTTTATCGTCAATTCGTTTCGCAGCAGCTGGCCGCTGGAAAAACCGAAGCGCAGATCGCAGCCGATGTGGCGCAGCTTGGCATCAAAGCGCTGGTGACGATGACGCTCAAAAAACAAATGACCGATCAATGAGAAAGCGAAATTTCATTCTGACCGTTTTGTTTTCGCTGCTGGTTGTTTTCCTGGAAGCGAACAACAGTGATTCGCTCTCGGAGCAGCAGCTCATCCGTGAAGGCCGCGCGCAATTCTGTCGCATGCTCGATCGAAACGATGAAGCCATTGAGCAGCATCACCCGGAGCAGATGCAGTTTGTCGTGATGCTCTCCGGCGAAGAATCCGTCGACCGCGTGCTCAGCGAAACGACGCCGGGACACACGCCCGATCCTGCGGGACAAGGCGCGCTGAAAGATTCGCTCAATGCAAAGCTGCAGCGCATCTACAGCGACTACGGCGTCGAGCTCTACCTTCTTGTCATCAGCTCGCTCGACGTGATCGTCAGTTCGCCGTTGCCTAATAACGTCACGGTCAGCCAGCTCTTCACGCAGAAGCTTTACGACGATCGCACGAACCTGCAGGCGATGCGCGCGAAGCACGAGTCGATCACGAACGGCATCATCAGCTCGACGATCAAAGGACGCAACCGCGATTGCATTGTGCTTTCCGATTGTTCGTATTGCGGCGCATTTTTTCCGAACAGCGGGAAAGGCTGTCGCAAGCTGGCGACCGTATTCACGAATGAGTCAAGCCCGTCGACGTACGCGCAGGACATCCGCCGGCTGAGCAGCGATTTCTGTTTGCGGCTGAAGAGCAGCAACTTGTTCATCAACGGCGGTGAAAATTATTCGTTGCCGGAAGCAGTGAAGATGTTCGAAGAGTCGGCGAAGTATTTCAAGATGAAGTCGGACCTGCTGCACACCTACACGCCTTCGGAAATGAGCACGCTGCTCGACGCGTTCGATTACACGCTCGATTTCGAAGAGCTGACGTACGCCGAGCGCGAGCACATCCTTTCCGTGTATGCCGGGTACAACATGGACGGCAGCTGGATGTTCAACGGCGAGGGCGAAGAAGGCCATGTGCTGCAGGTGCTGAAGTACGTGCGGAAGGAAGAGGTCGGCGATTTGCTGGCGATTCTTTCCGGGCCGAGCTCGCTGCGGAACAACGCGAATTACAACGGCGATAAAGATGAGGACGCGCTTATCCGGAAGCTGATGCACCGGATGGACGATGCGTTCATGAGCCGCGATGACAATTACACAGCGATGGTGGAGGTGCTCACGCATCACATGATGACGAACGAGCAGGTCTTCAACGAGCATCTTCCGACGACGGATGAAGGATGGCTGAACCGCCGCATTTACTGGTACGACACTTACCTGATGAGCGAGCCGCCGGTGGGAACGCATCATTACGCCGTAACGCTGAACGACAACGGCAGTGTCGATGTGCAGAAGAAGGTGGTCGATTACCAGGACGTCGATTACAATAACGCAGCAGCAACCGCGCACTATACTTCCCATTGGGATGAGAATTATCCGCCGCAGACATTTCAGCCGTTCGATCTCGTCTTCTTTACGAACCGCAGCAGCGTCACCATGTTGCAGGCCGCCGGCGCGCAGCACGAGCAGGTGTTTATTGCTCCCGCGATATTTCTCAAATACGCTTCCGACAAAACTTTTAACGCCTCCACGCTGCGGGCCGTCGCGGTATCGCTGGATGCCATTGCGATCGCCACCGGTCCGGGCGCACTAGCGGGTGCGATGGAAGCCGGCAACCTCGCCCTCGCCGCATTCGAAGCGCTGCAATTCACCGGCGCAGCGGCCAACCTCGTCGCCAATCAAATCAATGATCCGGAGCTGCAATCGGTGGTCGACAAGTACAATATGATCGTCGGCGTGTGGGGCTTCACGCATATCATCGCATCAACGACGAAGTTCACCGTCGAATTCTTCACGCAGGCGCGGGCGGGCAACCTCAAGCCGATTTCTCCTGCGCTGGCGGAAGATTTCAAGCAGAGTTATGCAGCGGCGGGAGGGAAGCTGGAGGAGCTGGATGAGGCGACAAGAGGGAAGCTGAAGAAGATGGAGGAGTATTTGGGGGGCGCGGGGGCGGTGGTTTTGAATGACGCGGTTTCTCTTGAGGAATTTGCGAACACCGTTGAGGAATTTAAGAATGGTGCAAATGCGGTTTACGCCCAACAGGCTTATGAATTATGGAAGGCTCAGCGTTGGGGTGAATTGGAGGCCTTGTTTACTCAGCATAATTTTAATGGAGGATGGCCGCCATATGAAGGATTTGTTTCTTCTTCTCCGAAGATTTTGAATGTTGGTGATGAGTTTGATCGGTATGGCGGATGGGTTGATAATACTGGGTTTCATGATAACGGATATTTTGCATCGCCAATTGGGACGAGCTTTGAACAACGCGCATTACCCGGAACGGCACAATTAAAACCGTATAAAAAATATCGCGTATTACAGCCATTCGAGGTTAATGCTGGAGAAATTATTCCATGGTTTGGGCAGAGTGGTATGGGTATACAATACAAATTTTCAGAAACAATAGATAAGCTGCTTCAAAATCACATAATTGAGGAAATTATATAGTTTTGATTTATGCAGAACTTGATTAGCAGGCAAAAAATTTACGATGGTGTTTTGGAGCAATGCATTGATAATGAACATGTAATTCATTTTCAGAATAAGGAGATCCGTTTAGATATAAAGGTTTTTACTATTCATGAGCTTTCTCAACTTAATGTTCTGACTCTTGAAAAAGTACTGCCTCAAATAGTACATAAAAGGTCCAAAATGTTTGGGACTTATCAAGATCAAGACGGATTACCTTTTTTTTATAATATTCTTAATGCAAGTTTTGATGAGAGTAAGTATTTAGTGATTTGTTCTTTTGGTGAAGTTCAGCCTGGGCGCTATAAGATATTTCTCGAAGGTGTGTGGAAATGGCCGATTACGGACTAGCCAAGAGCACCTGTCCCACCACAACTAGCCTAGGCGTCAAAATCTCCGGTAAAGCCGCAATTACCACTGCCATTTTTACAGCTTCTTCTTCATTTGAATAATCTGAAACGTCAAGAGAGCAAATCACTTTGCCTGTTTTTGTGGAGGTGATTTCAATCTGTCCGCTGTTGGGAACGGAGCACCACCATTGGCGGATTTGAATTCTTTCTCCATTAGATCAGCGGCTTAAAGCATGCTTGTATTTCCGATAGAAACGTATCAATTATCCGCTCGTCGGTTGGTGTTTCATCCGTTAGTTCCACCGACTCGTATTCATGAAACGGATGATCTAATTCAGCGTGATGTTCCGGGAAGAACAGCGGCGACAGTTTCCATTGATGCGCATAAAAAATGCGATAGTCCCATATGCAGTTACGGATTATAGTGTCAATTTCAGCAAGAGGCAGATTGCCGGGATTGGAGAAAATAACCGAACCGTATCGCTTGTAATTTCCGTAGTCGCGGTAGAGGTAATTGAAGGAGATATTCGACATATTGTAAATGTCGAATAGAAAAAGCCAGCAGTCAACGGACTTTACGTCACGTTAGAATATTCCTTTGTAGCTCACCGGTTCAATGTTGCAAAAGTGGTCGAAGCTGCCGTTTGCCTGGAACATTTTAGGTTTGCTTTGGATATTGAAAACGCGATAAAGCCAGTAAGCATTCGCATGACGCTTCGAAAATTCAAATTCAGTATTAGAAAAGAAAATAGGAGTTTCCTTGCTGAGCTTCGTTGATTTTACTTCAATATACCTGTCGGTGCCGTTGGAATTCCTGGATAAAATATCGAAGCCAGCCCCGTCACCTTTTTCCTTTGAGATCCATTCGATCTTATCCGCCAGCGACGGTTTGCCTTCTTTGTTCAATCGCCATTTTTCATACTGAATAACAAGTTCCTCTCCTGAATTGCCAAGCGAACGGTTGCGCTGCTCTCTTTCCAGGTAATTGATCTTTATCGGCTTGAAATAAGGGACAGCCGGTTCGTTTATAATGGATTTCAACGGGGCGTCGTCCAGCCAACTGTCAAATGCAGGAACTTTAATTTTTTCAATAATCTTATCGGCAAATTCTGTGAAGCTCCTTTCTGAAACTGCTCGTTTTTCAGAGAGGAATTCAGCGACTTTAATGTCCAGCAACTTTTGATAATTATAGCGCGGCTGGTAACCTTTGATAAAAGGCTGGCCCATTTTTATCAGTGCGGCGCTGATGTTGCAACGCTTGAATTCAATGGCGCCTTCAGACCTGCCCTTTAATAAAGGCAAGAGCTTCCGACGGTGTGCCGATTTGTTTACAGGTTTTCCTGCAAGCTCATCGTACAGCATCGAGAAATAATCAGCGATCGTCAATTCGACTTCGATGTCTGACCAATCTTCGTCCATAGCCGGTTAAAAATATAAAAATTGCGCCAGGGATAGCAGCGGAAAGCCCGCAGTCCCGGAGGGCGAGGACTTGCAGCGAATAGCCCGCCCGGGCGCCCAAAGCCATCAGACACCTCTTCTGCACTTTCTCCCATCCCTTCCGCAATCCCCCGCACCCCCGCAACTCCCCCACCCACCCCCCACCACGCAACACGCACCATATTTCGTAAATTCGACCACCAATTATCAATCAATGCTTCGTTCACACAATTGCGGGGAGCTGCGACTCTCCGATGCCGGCAAACTCGTTACGCTTTGCGGATGGATCCAGGTTTCACGCGATTTCGGGGGACTGACCTTCGTCGATTTGCGCGATCGTTATGGTCTTACGCAGCTTTCGTTCAATATGTCGACCGACGCTTCGCTGTGTGAGCAGGCGCGCAAGCTCGGGCGTGAGTTCGTCGTGCAGGTGTCCGGTGAAGTGCGCGAGCGCGAGAATAAAAATCCGAAAATTCCGACGGGCGATATCGAGATCATCGTGTCGTCGCTCACGATCCTGAACGAAGCGAAAACGCCGCCCTTCACCATCGAAGATAATACCGACGGCGGCGACGATCTTCGCATGAAGTTCCGCTACCTCGACATCCGCCGCGCTCCCGTTCGCGAGAGCCTCATGCTGCGTCACCTCATGGCGCAGGAAACGCGCAAATATCTCAGCGATCAGCAATTCATCGAGGTGGAAACGCCGGTGCTGATCAAGTCGACGCCGGAAGGTGCGCGCGACTTCGTCGTTCCTTCGCGCATGAACCCGGGCCAATTCTACGCGCTGCCGCAGTCGCCGCAAACGTTCAAGCAGCTGCTGATGGTCGCGGGCATGGACCGCTATTTCCAGATCGTGAAATGTTTCCGCGACGAAGATTTGCGTGCCGACCGCCAGCCGGAATTCACGCAGATCGACTGCGAGATGAGCTTCGTGGAGCGCGCGGACATCCTGAATATGTTCGAAGGCCTCGTGCGTCATTTGTTCCAGACGGTGAAAGGCATCAACATCGGCGAGCTGCCGCACATGAGCTACCAGGATGCGGCGAAATATTACGGCAGCGACAAGCCCGACACGCGCTTCGACATGAAGTTCGTCGAGCTGAACAACGTCGTGAAAGGAAAAGGTTTTAAAGTGTTCGACGACGCAGAGCTCGTGGTCGGCATTTGTGCGAAAGGCGCAGCGAACTACACGCGCAAGCAGCTGGATGAGCTCACGGAATTCGTGAAGCGTCCGCAGATCGGCGCGACGGGCCTCGTGTATGCGCGCTGGAATGATGAAGGCGT
>CAMLEF010000304.1 GCA_946478675.1 uncultured Flavobacteriales bacterium
TATTTTCCCGGCGGCGTCGGTTCGGGGCCGTCGACGAAAGAAGTATCGACGGGCGCATCGGCGGAGCGAATGAACGGATAATAAAATCCCTGCGCGAGATCGTCGAACATGTCGTCGTATTTCGGTCGCACGAGCAATTCGCCGTTGCGGCCGATGAGCCCAAGCTTCGAATGGCCGCCGCCCTGGATGATCGACAGCAGCATGGAAACTTCATCCGTCGTATCGACCTGCTCGACGATGGCACCGCTTCCGAACATCTCGCGAAAATTCTGCATCTCGACGGGACAAACGAGCTTTCCTTCGCTGTTGACGATGCCGAGCGCTTTGCCTTTCTGCACGACGCAGAGCTTGTCAGTGTAATAGAATACGTGATCGTACTGCTGCGGCACGAGGATTTTTCCTGTTCCGTTTTCCATGATGCCGAAGAGCGAATCTTTCTCGTAGATGCAGCAGCTTGCGCTGAAGGGAATGATGGAATCGTATTGCGGCTTCACGATGTAATCGCCGTTCTTGCCGATGAGGCCGTATTTGCCGTCTTCTTTCACCACTGCGCTGCCGCGGATGAACGACCACGCGTCCTGGAATCTCGCATCGATCACGAAGCTGCCGGTCTCGTCGATGTAACCGTATTTCCCGTCTTTTTTCACCGGGGCGCGGAGCTTTCCGTTGCCGCTGTGGCAGGAAAACAGAACAAAAGCAAGAAGAGCGGGGAACAGGAATTTCAGCATGCGCATGGGCAAAGATACTTTTTGAGCAGAAGCAGTGAAAAGTTGCATGGAGGAGAGCTTAGTGCCTTCGTGTCTTTGTGGCGAATATAATTTTGCCACCAAGACACGAAGGCACTAAGTTTTGCTGCCGTCCCGCGCGATTTTAACAGGAAAAAGACAGCCGCAGTTGAAACCGAAAATTGCCGTCTGCGTAAAGAAACTTAAATCACCATTTACCGTTCAGGTTAAATACTTTCTGCTTTATTTTGTTTTTTAATGACACGAGCGCTTCTCCCACTGCTGCTGTGCTTTCCTCTTCTGCTTTCTGCCCAGCTGGACAAGATCCGCCCGGGCATGACGATCGAGGAGTTTCGCAGCAATTTCCCCGCTGCCGAACACGATTACGGCGCCATGACGTCCTACGTTTACAGCAATGAAACGAAAGGCGGAGCGAAAGGCGTGGCCACTTACATCATCAGCCACGACACGGTGGAAACGTATTGGTTCCAGTCGCAGCGCGTCGACGGTCCCTGCGCGGAACATCCTGCCGGCGACAGCTCCGATTGCCTGCGTTTGCTCACGGCGGCGCGCACGCTCATCGGCCACTACACCGATCTCTACGGTGATCCGAAAGAAACGTATTCGCATCGCCTGCTCGAATCCGGTGGTGACGCGTTCGAGGTGAATGTGCTTTTCGCCAAGTGGAAAACCGCTTTCAACGAGATTGAAGTCGCCGTGCATCGCCCCGGGAAAGCAGCGGAGATCAGCGCTGCCAATTCCTACGAACCGCTCGACAAGAAAGCGGGACCGCCGGCATGCTCCTATGTACTGGAAGTGGTTGCGCGCGGCAAAGGCCGTGATATCCGTTCGGAATTCGGCAACGGTTATGCGATCGGGGAGTTCAGCAACTGGCGTTCGGATCTTGCTCCGCAATTGAAAACGTTCCCGGATGCGTGGAAGCTGAAAGACACGGAAACCGTTCCGAACGGCATGTGGCATTTCGCGTTCACCGACGGCAAACTTTCTTCATTTTCGCTGGAGCTGTACGCCGGCGTGAATTACGGTCAGCCGACGATGGAAGCCTACGGCACGCTCTGGATGCGCGCGTCGAAGATGACGATGGAAGGGAATAAAGCGTATGGTTTTGCGGACAGCATTTCGAAGGAATTTCCTGCGGAATACAGTGCGCCGAAGAAGAACAAGAATTATTATTCCATCGTGGATTATTACGTGCGCTGGAAAGTGGACGGGCAGACGATTGTAATGGAGATGGATGAGGATGGTGGTGGTAAGCAGGGAGAGCCGGTGTTCCGGTTGGAAGTGGTGTGTGAGGGGAAGCAGTAGAGGGGGAAGTTCGGCAGGCTGCGGGTGGTTCACTCTAACCACTTAAGACACTTGAGGGCACTTAAGCGCGCAGGCTCCGCACAAACCAACTTAACCAACCTTCTAACCTAACCAACCTTTTCATTTTACTGCGTACTCCCCGTTACAAGCTCCCCCGCACCTCCGCAACCCCGCACCCCGCACCTTTTTTTCGCATCTTTGATCAGCACGTCACCGGATGCTTTTCAATTCGCTTTCGTTTTTGGTGTTTTTCCCTGTAGTGACGGGATTGTATTTCCTGTTGCCGCAGCGGTATCGCTGGCTGCTGCTGTTGCTGGCGAGCTGCTATTTCTATATGGCGTTCGTGCCGGTGTACATTCTCATCCTCGGCTTTACGATCGTGATCGATTATTTCGCGGGGATCTCGATTGAGAAAGCGCAGGGGGCGACGCGGAAATTTTTCCTGGTGGCGAGCATCATTGCGAATGTGGGCGTGCTGGCGGTTTTCAAGTATTACAATTTCATTGACGAAAACCTGGCGCTGCTGCTGCATGGAACGAAGGCGCATCCGCCGGTGCCGTACCTCGATATTTTGTTGCCGATCGGTTTATCATTTCATACGTTCCAGGCGATGAGCTATACGATCGAAGTGTACCGCGGACATCAAAAAGCGGAGCGACACTTTGGGATCTATGCGCTGTACGTGATGTTTTTTCCGCAGCTGGTGGCCGGTCCCATCGAAAGGCCGCAGCACATGCTTCCGCAATTCCGGGAGAAACATGAGTTCGATTACACACGCGTGGTGGAAGGATTGCGGCTGATGCTCTGGGGATTTTTTAAGAAGATCGTGATCGCCGACCGGCTGGCGGTGTACGTGGGCGAGGTGTACGATCACCCGGGACAGTACCATGGATTCACGGTGCTGCTGGCGACTTACTTTTTCGCGTTCCAGGTGTTCTGCGATTTTTCGGCGTACTCCGATATCGCGGTGGGCTCTGCGCGTGTGCTCGGCTTCGACCTGACGCAGAATTTCAACCTGCCGTATTTCTCGCGGTCGTTCCGTGAATTCTGGTCGCGGTGGCACATTTCGCTTTCCAGCTGGGTGCGCGATTACCTCTACATTCCGCTCGGCGGCAATCGTGTTCCCGAAGCGCGTCGATTGCTGAACGTGCTCATCGTTTTTTCGATCTGCGGATTATGGCACGGCGCGAAATGGACGATGGTCGTTTGGGGAACGCTGCATGGTTTTTACATCGTCTGCGAAATGATCGCGGAGAAAGCAGGATGGTTGTCGAAGCTGCCGAAGACGAAAATTTTCCGTTTTCTCCAATGGGGAATATGGTTTCACTTCTACATTCTCTCGCTCGTTATTTTCCGCTCGGCAAACATGCACGACGTAGGCGTAATGCTGAAGAGCCTGTTCCATTTCGTGAGAGGGAAATCATTCTTCGGGTTGCCGCTCGGTTACGGAATGCCGCTGTATGACAAGCTGGAAATCCTGCTGTCGTTCGCGCTGATCGGATTGTTGTTTTGGATCAATTGGCAGGAACGCAAAAAGAAGATCGAGCTGTTGCTGCAGCCGATGCGCCCCGTATCGCGCTGGCTGGTGTATTACGCCGTGGTGATGCTGATCGTATTGCTCGGAAATTATTCGAACCGCATGGACTTTATCTATTTCCAGTTCTGATGAAGAAGCTGCTGTTGAAATCGGTTTTGCTCGTTGCAGCGGTGGTGCTCACTACTGCGGTGATCGTGCTGCGCATTTCGAAAAATTTCTCGGACCGGCTTTATAACAAATTCACTTACCGGTCTTCTTCGATGGTGATCGGCGCTTCACGGGCATTGTACGGCATCGATCCGGAACGATTGCAAAAAGCAAATGAGGTGAAAAAGCCGTTCCTGAATTTTGCGTTCACGAAGAAGATCTCTCCGTACGGAGAAGTGTATTACGATGCAATTTTGAAAAAACTCACGGATGAAAAAGGCGGACTTTTTATTCTTGAAGTCAGTCCCGTCGTTATTTCAGAAGACCGCGACAGCACGGCGGAGAAGCAGCTCTTTCTCGGACGAATGACGTTGTTCAACAGCGATCCGAATCCCGATTTCTTTTTCAACCAGCGGCCGCTGTATCTCTATCTCACAAAAAAGAAAAAGATCACCACCGACAGTTCGCACGTTTCCGGCTGGGTAGAACGTGTGCATGAAAACCCGGATGTCGTTTACAAGGATTCCGTCGAATGCGCGCAGCTGATCAGCTATTATAAAATTTCGCCGTACCGTATGTATTGGCTGGAACAAACGATCACGAGGCTTTCCGCCCAGGGAACGGTGGTGCTCGTGCGCATGCCGTTGACGAAAACGATGCTCGCGATGGAAAACAGCTACGATGCGCAGTTCAATGCAAAGATGGATGCGCTGGCAAAAAAATACGGCAGCACATACCTCGATTTCTCTTCCCGTTCGCAGTACGAGTTCATCGACCTGCATCATTTGACCGGGAAAGGCGCCGCAGCATTTTCGGAATCGCTGGGTGATACGCTGCAGAAGCTCGGATTGCCGGAGATGCCGCGTTAACGCTCCGTGCTGATCGCATAGCCGAGCGTCCGCATCATTTTTTTTGTGTGCGGATCGGAAAGCAATACGGCTTCGTCTTCTTTCGTCAGCACATTTTTCCAGCCGCCTGCTTCTCCTTTGCGGAAGAAAAAATTGCCGGAGCTGTCTCGCAGTTTTCCGCCGGCTTGTTCTTCGATGTTGCGCAATTTTTCGAAAGAAGAAGCCGTAATGATTTCCGCTACGGGGACCGACGGTGCAATGCCGCAGAATTCCAGCAGCGCGCGCACTTCTTTTTCCGTATCCGATTTCAAATCTTCATAACGCACGAAGTGAATGCGCTCCGGATGCTTCGCTTTCCAGTGCAGCGCTTCCGCGATATGCCAGTGCCACGGCCCGAAACGGTTGATCTTCCCGCTGCGGACGAACGCGCTGAGATCGCCGTCGAACTGGTTGCGGTTTTTGAAATGATGGAACGCCGACACGATCACGTCGCGGTAGTCGCGGGTGATGTAAACGCTTCTCGGGTACAGCGAAAAAAATGCGCCGTGCGTTTTGATGAAGCGGGGCGAAGGCAGCGCGCGCAACGAAGCCGCCGTACTTTCCTGCACCGTCGGCAATAATTCGTGGAGATTGCGCAGCGTTAATTCCTTTCCGGGAAACAGCGCGTTGGCCACCAGGAAGCGCACCCACGTATTGCCCGACTTCGGATACGAAACGATGAAGACGTCATCCGGCGTAAGGCCGCTATCGCGGAATAATTTTTTCCGCTGGAAGTACGAGCGATAATAGCGGAAGCCTTTGATCATGCGTGGTTGCTGCGTGCGTAACCGAGCCCTGCGATGCATTCCTGCAATTCGCGTTCGACTTCCGCCAGCGTTTCGGGTGTGTACTCATCGTTGCGCGACACGACGCCTTTGTTGAAATGCACGGTCTCTTTTTTCTTCGCTGCAAATTCGGCAACGACGGCTGCAGTATTTTTTTTCGATTCGCTCCAGCCGAGCCAGTCGAGCACTTTGGCTAATTCGTTTTCCGGCTGCTGCATGAGTTGCTCGTAACGCACGAACAAAACTTTTCCGTAACGTTTCCATTCGGAAAAACGGC
>CAMLEF010000305.1 GCA_946478675.1 uncultured Flavobacteriales bacterium
CAAAGAGAACCCGCACAACAAATAATTCCTGCGCACAGGAATCAGCAAAGCAAAAGGGTCGACCTTCCGATAGCTATCGGAAGATCGACCCCTTCTTGCATTGTTACCCTCTTGCAGGGTTATCTTTTTACTTCTCAATAGAAGTGATATGCTCCGCCGAGGTTGATGCCTTCAAACTCGTGGTAATGCGGTTTGATGCTGAGCACCGGGATGCGGGAGTGGTTGACGATCTGTCCGGCGAAAAGGCCCATGAAGATGCCGCCCACTTTCGATTCCTGGTCGGTCATAATGATGATCAGGTCGGCATCGACGGACTTGCCGTACTTCAGCGCCTCGATAGCGATGCTGTCACCGGCGATCGTGTGACGCGTAAACGTCAGCCCGGCCTTCTCAATCACCGCCTGCACCTGGTCGAGCACGATCTGCAGTTTGTCGAATTCATGCTCGTAACCTTCTTTTTCGAGCAGGCCGAGGATGTGGATCTTCGCGTTATACAGGCTACCGAGCTTCACAGCCGTTTCCACTTTCTCGCGGGAATGCGCAGAGCGGTCGATCGGCAGGACGATGTTCGTGAAGCCGAGTTTTTTCGCATGCGTCTGAACGGTGAGCACCGGGCAGGGCGCAAGCGTCGCGACTTTATAGGCGTTGCTGCCGACAAAAATTTCCTGGAAGCCTTTAGAACCGTGTGTGCCCATGATGATCAGGTCGGCTTTTTCTTCGCGCGCATACTGAACCACTTCCGTCGCCACGTTGCCGCGCGCGCTAAAAGTGGAAGGCGTAATGCTGTAATTATCATGCACCATGTCGGACAGCTCCTTCAGCTTTTTCTCCACGATCTTTTCGATGTCCTTATGGTTCTGGATCGTCATGATCGGCTCCGGGATCTCGAAGTGATATTCGCTCAGCGGGAGCACGTGGATCAGCAGCAGGTCCGATTTCGTGAGGCGGGCCATGAATGCGGCATGTTCGAGGGCGAGAAGACCGGTTTCAGAGAAATCGACCGGGACGATGATTTTTTTAGGCTGGAAGTTCATTTCGCGGGTTGGTTTAGTGTTTTGTCAAAAGTATCCGGGCGGGACGCTTTGAATGCTGATGCGGATATACGAAGGTGCCTGATTTTAGTCATAAATAAAAAAGCATTCGTCAATGATCCGCGATAAACATTTCGTACGGTCGGCTTATTATTCCGGAAAATAAAAAAAGCGCCCGGATGAAAGGGGCGCTTTGTAAAAGAACGGAAGCTGCTGCTTAGTACGGCAGGAATTCCGCGAGGTCTTTTTTCGGGGAAGGAACGAGCGAAAGGACCGGCACGTCGGACTTGTTGATGATCTCCTGTGCGGCAGAGCCGATGAACAGCTCAGTGATATCGGTTTCCTGCTGCGTCATGATCAGGAGCAGGTCGCCTTCCACTTTGTTGGTATAATCGATGATGATCTGGCCGAGGGATTCTTCGCCCTTGATGCCTTTGATGATCTCAGCGGTGCTGTGAACGCCGGCTTTTTCAATGAAGCTTTTCACCTGCGAGAGCTGGCGGGTGAGGCGGTTCACGATGAATTCGTCCGTGGTGAAAAGAACCGATACGATGCGGATGTCGGCGCCGTACATTTTCGCGAACTCGATCGCTTTGGAAACTTTTTCGCGGGTCTCTTTCGTGAGGTCGAGCGGGAGCACGATGTTCTTGCAGCCGTCGCGGTGGTGTTTGCCTTTGATGGTGATAACCGGCACTTTCGATTCGCGGACCACGCGCAGGGCGTTGGAACCAATGAAACGACGACGGATGTTCCCGCCGCTGCCGCCGTTGGTACCCATTACGATGAAACGTGCGTTGAGCATTTCTGCTACTTCCGCAACCTTCTCGTAAACAGAACCGTGCGCGATCACCTGGTCAACCTTTACTCCCTCGTTTTTTTCCGTAGCAGCGATCAGTTCGTCCATTTTAGCGGTGATCTCTTTCTTCGTCTCCTCGTCCTGGAGCGGGTTGCGGCCAAAAAGACCGCCGCCTTCTGCGACGTAAAGGAGCGTCAGTTCGGCATTGATCATCTTGGCAAGACGGGACGCCTGGTGAAGGGCGATCATCGACTGTTCGCCGAAATCGACGGGGACAACAATACGGTTGGGAGTGGTACTCATAGGCAGTTTGGTCAGGTAGGGTGAATTTAAGCAGTGCAAAAGTAATACGAAAAGGGGGACGGTGCAAGTACCGCTTTCCGGCCGACAAGTTCCTGTTGTTGCGGTGATATCAGATCAGCGGTTTCCTCCGAACGGAAGTAAACCTTGAAGGTTTGCACACTGCCTCGCGCGCAGGAAAACCTTCAAGGTTTACTTTTAAAATCTGCAATTTTCATCAAGCCGTTAGCAAATTAGCTCCTGTAGCTTTCGGAAAGCAAATTACCTTTACCGCCATGAGCCATCCCATCGCCGAATCCGAGCTGATCCTGAACCCCGACGGCAGCGTTTACCATCTCCATCTCCGCCCCGAACAACTCGCCGGAAACATCATCGTCGTCGGCGACCAGGGCCGTGTCGAAAACGTTTCTGCGCATTTCGATAAAGTCGAGCACCGCGCCAGCAACCGCGAGTTCGTCACCCATACCGGAACCTTCAAAGGCCAACGCTTCACCGTCTTGTCCACCGGCATCGGCACCGACAACATCGACATCGTGCTGAATGAGCTCGACGCGCTCGTCAACATCGACCTCGGCTCGCGCACCATCAAAGAGCGCAAAACCAGCCTGCGCATCGTTCGCATCGGAACTTCCGGCGCGCTGCAGGGCGACATCCCGGTCGACAGCTTCGTGGCATCTTCGCACGGCATGGGCCTCGACGGGCTGCTGAATTATTACGCCGGCCTCGACCTGTGCGACGAAGCGCCGATCGCCAACGCATTCATGCAGCATGCCGGATGGATGAAAGGCATGCCGTACCCGTACGTCGTCAAAGGCTCGGAGACGCTGCTGCAGGCCATCGCGCACGATCAAATCCAGGGCATCACCGCCACCGCGCCCGGCTTCTACGGTCCGCAGGGACGACAGCTGCGCCTCGCTCCCGCCCTGCCCGATCTCAATGAAAAGCTCGGCAGCTTCAGCCACGACGGCCACCGCGTCACGAATTTCGAAATGGAAACTTCCGCGCTCTACGGTCTCGGGAAACTGCTCGGCCACGATTGCGCCACCATCTGCGCCATCATCGCCAACCGCGTTGCCCGCAAATACAGCCAGAATTACAAAGCCACCGTCGACGATCTCATCCGCCTCGTCCTTGAACGGATGGCTGTGTAAAACTCAGGCCCGGCCATAACAAAAACGCGGTTTTCAGCGTATATTTGTTAAAGGGAATTACCGCTCCATTCACCTATGGACAAGACGCAGGTACATGCATTGATCAGCCTTCTGGACGACCCGGACGAACAGGTCTACAGCCAGATCCGGGAAAAGCTGCTCTCCATGGGAGCGGACGTGATTCCTGTGCTGGAAACGGCCTGGGAAAATTCGTTTGACTCCGTCCTCCAGCAGCGCATCGAAGGCATCATTCACCGCATCCAGTTCGAGAACATGCGGCGCAGCCTGCGCGAATGGTCGCTGCCCGAGCACCAGGATCTCCTCGCCGGCGCATTGCTCGTCGCGAAATACCAGTATCCCGATCTCGACGAATCGCATATCCGCCGTCACATCGAGCAGATCAAGCAGGACATCTGGCTGGAGCTGAACAACAACCTCACGCCGCTCGAGAAAGTCCGCGTCATCAATCACATCCTCTTCGACGTGCACGGCTTTTCCGCCAACACGACGAACTACCACGCGCCGCAGAATTCCTACATCAACAACGTGCTCGAATCGAAAAAAGGAAATCCCGTTTCGCTTTCGATCATCTACGCAGTCATCGCGCAGGACCTTCGCATCCCGATCTACGGCGTCAACCTTCCCGAACATTTCATTCTCGCATACGTTGACAACAGCGGCAGTTTCTCGCTGAACTCCGACAATACCGACCGCGTGCTGTTTTACATCAACCCGTTCTCACGCGGCGCGCCGGTCAACAAAAAAGAAATCGACGCGTTCCTCCGCCAGCAGCGTTTAGAACCGAAACCAGAATTCTACACGCCCTGCTCGAACCTGATGATCATCCGCAGGCTGCTCAATAACCTCGTGCATTCGTACGAGAAACTGGGCTACCCCAGCAAAGTCGATGAGCTGCGGCAACTCTGGTCGGCGCTGGATGATTTTTAGACGGTGATTTTTTGAATGATAATAATTTTCAGAAGGAGCGGTGACAGCCGCTCTTTTTATTTCCACCTGTCCCGCTTTCGCTATTGCACGGCAAAGCGCTCAATCGGGGCTAGTGAAGTTCCGTCCGGCGCAGCAAATTTTCTTCGCTGGAATAAATTTGAGAGCGGATGATTTTTCTCCTGAAGCGGTCATATGCATCAGCAGAAAATCACAATCCCGGATGGAAACACGAACATGCATGCAGAAGATTGAACAGGTCGTTTTCGATCAACCGAACTCATAGTCCCGGAGGGACGACACCTTTAGCAAATCATAAACACAAACGGAACGAGCCCCGGAGGGGCGGCACTGGTCATGAGCACGAGTGCCGCTCCTCCGGAGCTCGACATTCCTCGTTGGTTGTTTTGCTAAAGGTGTCGTCCCTCCGGGACTAACAATTGTGCTGCAAAATTTGATTCCGCTCCTTCGGGAGCTAATTTCTCATTTGCATACATCTCCGTGTCTTCGTCGTTTACCAACCGTCGAACCTTTCCTCCGCCAATTCCTTACACTCGTCGACACGAAAACACCGCCCGGCCAAAAGTTGGATGTTGTCGCAGCACCGATTGAATTATTCGCGAACTTTATAACTGGACCCTACCCCATACCTGATCCATGAGCGTACTTTCATTCGGCGTCCGGTTGCTGAAAACCGGTTTTGTGAAGTTGATGCAGAAGACGACCAATCTTCGCCCTTATCGTGAATACCTCGCCGAGCTGGCTACTTTCCCGGTGGGAACCGTGGGCCGCGAAGTCGCCGGTTTCATGCGCCGCCACAACTTCGAATTCATCCCGCGTTTTTCCGATCACGATCTGAAGCACGTGCTGCTCGGTTACGGCGTCAGCGTGCAGGACGAATTCCGCATGCAGGCATTCATGCTCGGCAACGGCAACTACAGCCCCGCCTGCGTCCTCTTCCTGCTGCCCGCGCTGCTCATGCCCTCGCTCTGGAAAACCCTGCTGCACGATTTCCGTGAAGGCCGCAAAAGCCTCTGCATCGTCAACTTCCACATCGAAGACGTCGCGCACATGCCGCTCGGCAAAATGCAGCACTTCATCTACTCCAACCAGCCGATCAATCCCGGCAAGCTGCGCCTGCGCAAGTAACGCCGCAGATTACGTTGATTTCCGCAGATCAATTTCCCGAAACCTCCTCCTATTTCGGGCAGAAACTATTCGTAGCGTTCGCAGTATCCGTTATAAGATATTCTTACCTATTCGTGATTCGCGGTATTCGTAACTATTCGTAATTCGCCCCCCCGCATCCCATCACTGCAGAACATTCCTTAATTCGTACCCTTCGTGATTCGCGGTATTCGTAACTATTCGTAATTCGCCCCCCCGCATCCCATCA
>CAMLEF010000306.1 GCA_946478675.1 uncultured Flavobacteriales bacterium
CCGCAGCCGCCAGTTGAACGTCGGGACGCGACATCGCATATTGCAGCAGCGAATCGAGCGGCGGAACGTTGCCGGTCAGCGAAGGCAATGAAGACAGCTTCAGCCAGGACGTCGTCGGGAAACCCAGCAGCACGCGCAGCCCCGCTTCGAGCTGATCGATCTGCGAAAGATTATCGAGCTTGTCGGAGAGCGTGGTCTGCCGTTCCGCTTTCAGGCGAATGACTTCGTTACCAGCAGAAGCACCCAGCGAAAATTCCTTCTGTGCGGCGATGATCAGCTGGTCGAGCGCATCGAGCTCGCGCGAAAGGAGCTGGTCGGTTTGCTGCGCCTGGTAAAGCGTGGCGAGATCGCTGTACATCTCGAACTTCAGCGAAGCCGCCAGCTCGTCGAAAGCCAGCTGCGTGCGCTGCACGTCGATCTCCGCCAGCCGCACCGCGTTGATGTGACGTCCGGCAATGGAGAACAGCTCCGTCACCTGCACGTCGACCTGTCCGCTGGCGGGCGCATTGTCGAGCCACGTGCCCGAAGCAGGATCGTACAGCGACTGTGTGTAAACGATGTTGGGGTTGTACCAGGCGCGCGCCTGCGTAACGGCCGATTTGGCAATGTCGACGTTATAGCGGTTGGCGAGCAGCACAAGGCTGTTGCTCACGAGCCGCTGCTCGGCAAGATCGACCTGCAAAGGCACCGTGTCTGTTTTCAGCACGGCAATAGTGGAAGCATTCAGTTGTGTTGCAGCAAAACTCAACACGCAGCAAGCAGCCACCGGAATCAAGTGACGGATCATTCGGGTTCATCAGGAAGTGAGACATCGGGGCGTGAAAGGGGATTCGCGCCGCGGGCTTACGTTCTGAAAACCTTGAGGAAAGAGAGGGAATGCCGGTTCACGACAGGCTGCGCTTCGGCAAATCCGGAACCGGTGTAGTGAAAGATGTAATACGGCTGGAAACCGATCAGCAGGTCGCTTACCGGCACAAGATGCGCGATCGACTCGGAGATATCGTCGCAATCGTCGTCATCGTCAGCCAAAAGAAAATCGGGAGTATCCGCACGGTCGGCATTCAGCTGCGTCGACTCGACGGTTTTGATCAGCGCTTTCTTCAGGAAAAGAGGAACCGTCTTCGCGGAAGCAGTTCCAACGAAGGTCGTGACCAGTAAAGTCAGCAAAAGGGTTATCCTGAGTGTGAAACGCATTATCGGAACAAAAGTAGCTACGATTCAGCCACCACAACCGCGGTCTTTAAAAATTTTAACATAGGCTTAGAAGCTGTCCAGATTTTATGTTGCGGGATTATTATAAGCGGATTTTTGTGGCAGACGACCTGCCCGACCTATCGTTCAGGCGGGGGCGCTTTTCGCAGGCCATAGTGGAGCGACTACGGTCAAGAAAAGCAACGAAGTATGGCGCAAAAAGACGCATAAGAATTCCGGAAGATAAAATCTGGACAGCTTCTTAGTCGGCGTGGCCCTTCGGTTTGATCTTGCCGTTCTTCCAGAGATACTCCTCTTCCTCCTGCGCTTTCTTCGCCGAATCGCTGACCTGTTTGTCTTCGAGCTTCGTCAGGTCGGGCTGGCCTGCATTCACCCACGCCGTATACCAAAGGCTGCCGACCATGATGATCGCCGCCCGCATGCGACGTTCGACCATGCCGTTGAGCATCGTGCTGTATGCCGTTGTATAATCTTCCGAATAGGTTTTGATCGTCGTGTTGCCGCGGTTCTCGAAAGCATATTTCTTGTCGGGCGTGGTCGACGCGTTGAGGTTCGCTTCGAACGAAAGCACAGAATCGACTTCGCTGTGGCTGACCTTCACGATCTCCCACGCGGTATTGATCGGCGACTCGACGTAAGCGGCGCGACCGACGAAATAATCGTAGTTATCACCGAACTGTTCCGGCACGCGCGATTCCCAGAAGCCGTGAATGCCGACCTGGTTGGTCATCTGCCCGTTGTAATTTTCCGTGGTATGCAGCGGCACGTGCGCATCACCGACGTAATGGCCGAGCTCAGCGGAAAGCCGCAGGATCTTGTCGACGTTTCCCTCCTTGAACGCTTCCGTCAGACGATACGTCATCATGTCGATCCACCACGGAACGATGCCGTACGCCTGCAACGTATCTTCCGAATATTTCGCGACGGCTTTTTTCCAGTAGCGCGGAACGCTGTCGAAACAATTCGGTCCGTAATGATCGATGTCGATGTAATGCCGCGGCGCTTCCTCCTGCACGGAGTAACGGCGCATATCCGGATCAACGGCGTGGTCGGTGATGTATTCGATGTGTTTCTTGTAGAAGCCGAACATCTCCGGCGGCAGCGTAAACACCGCCATGCGATTGATGCGGCGATGCCCGTAGAATCCCCAGGATTTCGCTTCCTGTTTCGGAAAAAGGAAAACGATACCGGCAACGAGCACGACAAGCAGCAGCGAAATTTTCAGCAAGCGACGCATATAACGAAGGTAGGCAATAAAAAATGCCCTTGCCTTAAAGTTAATTACTTCAGAAATCGCTCAAAATAAAGAAACGATTGAGGCGCCGTAAAGTTATCGTAAGCCTTGTAAGGATCAATAGGAGTTTTATACCGTGTTGGATTTTTAATCTTAATTGCAAAGGCTCGAGATCTTCCTTTAAAATAATCTTTGAAAAAGTTGTGGCTTATACCAGAGTGCTGCTGAGTTTGACTCCAAAGCTTTGAAGGCTTATCCTGAATAATATCTTCGATTTCGAATTCACCTACAATTTTACCTACCGGCATGGTCGAATAGACAACCACGTGACTTACCTTATTTTTAAAAAGAGCTTTTCTATATTCAAACTTTTTTACGCCTTTAAATATCTGCTCAACAAACTCCGGTTTAATCGACAATAATGCCTTCATTGATTCCTCCCTCTTTTATGATTGCATTGAATTGATGATCTGTCAAAGCTAAGAAGCCCCAATAAGCACTTTCATCCAAACCAAATTCAGTTATCAAACGTGCCCTGTTGATTCTTTTGGAAAAAGCTGCATTATAAGTCATTCGTATTACAAACATGTCCCTGCGATTAAAAGATGCAGTGAGTTCTTCCCTAGTAAAAACACTATGTGGTAAAGTATATCTCAAGTACTCATCCAAGTTGGCAAACGATGCCTTCGAACGCACCTCCTCCACTACGCAAACAGACGTAACGACAGATCGATAGTATGCAGGTCCCTTATCGTCTTTGGTTCGGTAAATCACAAGAATATCTTCTCGTTTAAGATTTGCCACATCCTTCATATAGCACACATAGACTTTATGAATACTGTTGGTATGTGAAACATCTTGAACAATATCGTACGTTTCATTCTCAAGAATAGAATCTGGAAACAATCTGGTGTGAAATGCAGGATAGATAGAAAGAGTGTATTTCCTGTGGCCCTTAATGTGAATAAGAGGGTAGTCTAAGTAAATATCCCCTGTTAAATGCGAGAAATTTTTCAAATAAACATCTTCAACTCCGTTAGAAGATGTTTTAGTGCCACGCTTAACAAATCCATATTTTATGAGAAGAGAAATGAGAGCCTCATGCTTAGGGAATACAGTCACATAAGCTTCATTAATATTATTACCCACGGCATAATCGATAATCTTCTTTACGAACCGTTCGCCAAGTTTTGTTCCATGAGGATTAACTTTTAGCGTACCGACTTTCAACCGTTTCATTGCCGGCAAAGGCGGAACCACATCCAGCACCTCTTCGTCTTCTAACTTTAAATAAAGAAAGGCTTCGACTTGTTTCTTTTCATTTTCGAGAACAAAAGCTGAATCACCTTTATCAGCTTTCTTCTTATACCAATCGCTAAATTCCTTATAATCTTCTTTTAGAGAAGTAAAGAATGGATCTTCCAGATCAATTTTGGAGAAAGGTTTGTATACCATTGACGGGGGTTATGAATGAATCCGTCAAATATAAATTAAACACGCAAAAAGTAATTGGTAGTTTAAATAGGCATTTACAATTTCACCAACGCCTCTCCCTGCAACACCGGGATGATGGTCGTGAGATCTTTCTGCAGGCAGTAGCGGATGTCGTCTTTCAGATTCAGTTTGGCGAGACGCTCTTTGTGCGACGCGCGGCCGAGGAATTTGATGGGATTTTCCTGCGCCATCTGGTAGAGGTATTCGAGCGCGAGGCAGGCGTCGCCTAATTTGAAATCGGGTTTGCGTTTCACCAGCTCGTGCGTCATCGCGCCGGCGAAGAGCGAATCTTCGAGGTTGAAGCGATTCTTCCAGCCGGAGCAAAGCAGCAGCACGTTGCGGTTTTGCGACACGAGCCAGTCGCAGAGCGCGGAGATGTTCGTGAAAGCGCCGACCACTACTTTGTACGCGTTGCGCGCGGCTTCGATGGCCTGCGTGCCATTCGTCGTCGTGAGCGCGATTACCTGGCCGTTGACGTGCGGGCCCATGTAATCGAACGGCGAGTTGCCGAAATCGAAACCGTCGACTTTGATCGCATTGCGTTCGGCGCCGGCGAGCATGCCTTTTGCTTTCAGCGCTGCCGCTTCTTCGATCGTTGCGACAGGAATGATCTTCTCCGCGCCGTGATGGAACGCGGTGCAGATGGCGGACGTAGCACGAAAAATATCGATGATCACCACGATGCTGTCTTCGTCCTTGTAAACGGGATACAGGTACGGCGAAAAGCAGGCATCGATCTTCACTGGCGCAGACATAGGAAAGGGAACAAAAAAGATTGGCGATCATAAAGCGATCGCCAACCGGGTTTGTAATTACTGTTTGAGGAACGGGATCTTGACGACTTTCGCTTTGATCGCTTTGTCGCGCACTTTGATGAAGATCTCAGAATCGGGTTTGCTGAATTCGGTTTTCACGTAGCCCATGCCGATCGCTTTCTGCAGCGAAGGCGACTGCGTGCCCGAAGTGACTTTGCCGATCACGTTGCCGGATCCGTCGACGATCTCGTAATCGTGGCGGGGAATGCCGCGCTCGACCATTTCAAATCCGACGAGCTTGCGCGAAAGTCCTTTTTCTTTCAGCGCGAGCATCTTGTCCTTGTCGATGAATTCTTTCGTGAATTTCGTGATCCAGCCGAGGCCGGCTTCGAGCGGAGAGGTCGTATCGTCGATGTCGTTTCCGTAGAGGCAGAAACCCATTTCGAGACGCAACGTGTCACGCGCACCGAGACCGATCGGTTTGATGCCGAACGCTGCGCCGGCTTCGAAGATCGCATCCCAGATTTTTTCTGCGACTTCATTATCAAAATACACTTCGAATCCGCCCGCGCCGGTATAACCCGTGTTCGAGATGAGCACATTGTCGATGCCGGCGAACGTTCCTTTTTTGAAATGGTAATACGGGATATCGGCGAGGTTGACGTCGGTAAGCTTCTGCAGCGTCGCCTGTGCTTTCGGGCCCTGGACAGCGAGCAGCGAAGTGCGGTCGGAAATATTTTTCATCTCGACGCCGAACGTGTTATGGCTGCTGATCCAGTTCCAGTCTTTCTCGATGTTCGAAGCGTTGACGACGAGGAGATACGTTTTCTCATCGATGCGGTAAACGAGCAGGTCGTCCACTATACCGCCATCTTCGTTTGGCAGGCAGGAGTACTGTACTTTGCCATCATATAAT
>CAMLEF010000307.1 GCA_946478675.1 uncultured Flavobacteriales bacterium
GGCGGGCTCGTGCTGCTGCTCAGCATCGTGGTGCTGCTCGTCGCAACGCGTGTCGAACGCCCGGATGAAGAAGCGCGCGCATTCATGTTTACCACGCTCATCATCGCCAACCTCGGTTTGATCTATATCAACCGCTCGTACACGCGATCCTTCTTTGCGCTGCTGAAAGAAAAAAACGCTTCCGTCAAATATGTCGTCGGTGGCGCGTTGTTGTTTCTCGCGATCGTTCTCTACGTGCCGGGATTGCGTGAGCTTTTCCACTTCGGTATGCTGAACGCCGCAGAAGTGCTGTTCTGTTTTGCCGCCGGTGTTGCCGGAATGCTGGGCTTCGAGCTGATCAAACTCTGGCGGCGTAATTCACACCCCTGATCCATGACCAATTCAAAAGACAAAACCGTAACCATTCATTTTCTCGGCGGCGCAGGAACCGTTACGGGATCGAAATACCTGCTTGTTACCGGCGGCAAAAAGCTGCTGATCGATTGCGGCATGTTCCAGGGATTGAAAGAGCTGCGGTTGCTGAACTGGGCGTATCCGCCGGTGAACATGGACGAGATCGATTTCGTTTTGCTGACGCATGGACATCTCGATCACACGGGCTATTTGCCGAAGCTGGTGAAAGCCGGGTTCAAAGGCCGCATCATCGGCACGGCGCCGACGCTGGAAATTGCGAAGCTGATTCTTTTCGACAGCGCGCGCATCCAGGAAGAAGAAGCGAACCGCGCGAACAAATACGGTTTTTCGAAACATCATCCTGCGCGTCCGTTCTACGATACGAAAGACGTGGAAGAGACGCTGCCGCATTTTCATTCCGCCGAACCGGAGCAATGGATTTCATTCGGTGAAGATATCCGTGCGCGTTTTTGTTACAACGGGCATATTCTCGGCGCCACGTTCATCGAGCTCGAAGCAGGAGGAAAGCGTTTTGTTTTTTCCGGCGACGTCGGAAGAGAAAATGATCCGCTGATGTATCCGCCGCAAAAACCGAAGCAGGCCGATGTGCTGTTCATCGAGAGCACGTACGGCGATCGATTGCATCCGTCGGATGACGTGAAAGCGGCGCTGGCGGCGGTGATCAATCGCACGCTCGAACGCAACGGCACGGTGATCATTCCCGGTTTTGCCGTGGAGCGCATGCAGCTGCTGTTGTATTTGCTGGCGCAGCTGCGCATGAAAAACGCGATCCCGGATGTGCCGGTGTACATGGACAGCCCGATGGGAAAAGAAATGCTGTCGGTGTTCCGTTCGTTTCCGCAATGGCACAAGCTGTCGGAGAAAGAATGCGCGGAAGTGTTCGGGCCGGTGCATGTGGTGGAGTCTTTTCGCGAAACACAAACGGTGCTCGACAACCCGCAACCGAAGATCGTGATTGCCGGAAGCGGCATGGCGACCGGCGGGCGGGTGCTCAGCTACATGCAGAAGTACATTGGCGATGAGCGCTCGACGCTGCTGCTGGCGGGCTACCAGGCGGATGGAACGCGCGGGCGAAAATTGCTGGAAGGGGAGAAGACGGTGAAAATTTACGGGAAGATTTACGAGGTGAACGCAGAGGTGACGCTCGTTGAAGGGCTTTCCGCTCACGCCGACCAGGGCGAGCTGCTGCGCTGGATGAGCCAGTTGTCGCAGGCGCCGGAGAAAATTTTTATCGTGCACGGCGAAGCCTCCGGATCGCAGGGGCTGCAGCAGAAAATACAGCAGCAGTACGGTTGGGAATCGACCATTCCCGGCCTGTTCGACATCGTGGAAATTCCGGCGGTTTGATGAAAGTCATACCGCACATTGACCTTCGCCGGTGAATGCGGCACGGTATTTCGATTATTTTTACGGCAGATGAAACTCTTGCCGGTTCGCCCGGCCACAATACCAATCGTTATGGATATCACCATTCAATCGCTCCATTTCACAGCCCGTGAGCCGCTCACCGAGCTGATCAACTCCAAAGTGGAAAAACTCTCCCGCCTCAACAGCAAGATACAGGCGGCCGAAGTAACGCTCAGCCTCGATCATGCAGGCGGCGACGGCAATAAAGTCTGCGAGATCCGTCTCGTCGTTCCCGGCAACGATATTTTCGCGAAACGTCAGCGTGATTCGTTCGAAGCGGCGCTGGCTGAAGTAGTGGATGCGCTGGAACATCAGCTGAGGAAGTAATTTCCCATTGCAATACAAAAGCCGCTTTCAGCAATGAGGGCGGCTTTTTTATTGCAATACTTCCAAAGAAAAAAAGTAAAAAGTAAACCTCGAAGGTTTCCAAAAACCTTCGAGGTTTACTTTTTACTTTTTTCATTACTTCTTCTCTCTCCAATCGCCTACCAGCACTTTCCATACAACCCATAACTCTGCTCTTCCAGCCACGCGCGATGATCGGGATGCGCAATGCCGATCAGCGCTTTCGCCCGCTGCGCAAGATTTTTTCCGTAGAGATATGCTGAGCCGTATTCCGTCACGATGTAATGCACATTCGCGCGCGTCGTCACCACGCCGGCACCCTGCTGCAGCATCGGGACGATCTTCGATGCGCCTTTCGACGTCACCGATTTCATCGCGATGATCGGTTTGCCGCCTTCGGAAAGCGATGCGCCGCGAATGAAATCCATTTGTCCGCCGACGCCGCTGTACATTTTCGGCCCGATGGAATCTGCGCAGACCTGTCCGCTGAGGTCGATCTCGATGGCGCTGTTGATCGCCGTCACTTTCGGGTTCTTGCGGATTACGGAAGTATCGTTCACGTAAGCGATATCGAGGAACAGCACCGAAGGATTGTTGTCGACGAAATCGTACAGCTTTCGGCTGCCGAGGACGAAGCCGGTGACGGTCTTGCCTGCGTGCTTCGCTTTTTTCGAATTGTTGACAATGCCTTTTTCGATCAGCGGCAGCAGTCCGTCGGAAAACATTTCTGTGTGCACGCCGAGATCTTTGTGTGACGAGAGGTAATGCAGCGCCGCATCCGGAATTCCGCCGATGCCCATTTGCAAGGTCGCGCCGTCATCTACCAGCTCAGCGATATGCCGGCCGATCGCCAGCTCCTGCTCGTCGAGCGAAGAAGGGTTGCTTTCCGGGACAACGCTGTCGTTTTCCACCAGCGCGGCAAAGCGGCTCACGTGTACGAGCCCGTCTCCGAGCGTACGCGGGAAATTTTTGTTGATCACGCCGATCACGAGCTTCGCGGAATCCACGGCAGCTTTCGCCATATCGACGGACGTGCCGAGCGAGCACCAGCCGTGCTGATCGGGAGGCGAAACCATCACGAGCGCGGCGTCGAGCGGCAGGATGTTGCGGCGAAACAGCAGCGGCGCTTCACTGAGGAAAACGGGGATGTATTGTGCGCGGCCTTCGTTCACGGCTTTGCGCATATCGCCGGCGAGAAAGATCGCATTCGGATGAAATGCTTTTTCACAGCCGGGCTGCGCGATGGCAATGTTGCCTTCAAGATGCATGTGCACCGTTTCGACGTTTTCGAGCTCGTCTTTGCGTGCGGCGAGCGCATCAAGCAGCACGTGCGGCGTGGCTGCGGCGCCATGAATGAAAATGCGGGAGCCGGATCGGATCAGCGAAACGGCCTGTTGAGCGGAGACGGTAGTATACATGGGCCAAAATTAACGGCTGCCCGCGCGGTGACGGGTGATGCTTTGCTGCGCTGAAAATGATCAATATCAGTTGGGGCGATCGCCGGATTTTTTAAAGATGTGATCAAATTTTCCCGTTGTCGTGACTTCGGTCAAAGTCTGCCGGTAAATTCTGTTGCAACTTTGCGGCATTACAGGTTACATAAATTTCAAACGGCAAACCTCCTTTGAAATTTTGTTTTTAATGGTTAGGGCAAGGGAGCTTTTGGTAGAGGCTCCCTTTTTTTATTCCCGGCAAATGACCTGCCAGGTAAGGGTGTGATGAGGATCAAGAACGGTTTTGATGATGGTCAAAGTCTGCGTTAGGAAGAGCGTCTACGTTTGCTGCATAAATATCCTAAAACCTATCAATCATGAAAAAGCTTACACTAAGCATGTTTGTCCTTCTCCTCTCCCTGGTGGGAATGAAGGCGCAAAGCTCGTGTTCGGATCTCAACGGGTACGTGGATTCGAAAAACACGGGAGGCACAGGCAGCTATACGCTCCTTGCCGGCTACGAAGAAAAAGCCGCACAAACGTATCATTACTCCGGGCCGGGCCGCGTAAGCAGCGTCCGCGTTTACGGAAACTATCCCGGAATCACATCGGGTGTTCCACTGCGTGTCTCCGTCAATAACGTAGATGCGAACGGCCGTCCTACGACGACCCTGCAATCTGTTAATGCCACCTGGTGGTGGTTCAATAACGCTGCCGGTTACGTTACCGTTTATTTCGGCGGCAGCGGCGTTTATGTCACCAACAACTTCGCGATCACGGTAGAGATCCGCAATGCTTCACCCTGGGGCAACACGTTCCAGCTGCAGTATACGGGCAACGGTGAAGGCCTCGGCGAAGATCTTGCATCACTCGCAGGAACTTCCACCGGCAACAACTGGACCAGCGCGATGACGTCGTTCAACAAAGACGGCGACTTCTACCTGGTGCCGCGTATGACGCACTACATTGATCCGGCTTTCACGGTCAGCACTTCGTGCATCGGCGTAAATGCCCCGGTAACGTTCACGAACACGTCGACGATGACGCGCGACAGCATGTTCAATACGATCGGCCTGGCCGCTTATTCCGGAAACACCAGCTACTACAGCTGGGATTTCGGCGACGGCTCACCGGTGTCACATGCAACCAGCCCGTCACACAGCTACACCACCGCAGGCGCTTACACGGTAACGCTGACCTGCGCGATCGACGGATGGAACAACGATTGCTCCGCACAAACGACCGCAGTGATCTCCGTCGGACTGGCTTCGACGGCTACGCATACGAACGCTTCCTGCTACGGCAGCAGCGATGCAAGCATCACCGCCAACGCAACGGGCGGTGTTGCTCCTTACGAGTATGAACTGAATGCCGGCGCATTCCAGTCTTCGAACACCTTCAACGGTCTTCCGGCAGGAACGTACACCACCACGGTGCGTGACAACGCAGGCTGCACCACGATGTCGACGGTTACCATCACCGAACCGACTGCTATCGTTATCAGCAATATTGCTTCCACGAACGCCAGCTGTGGCGGATCCGACGGTGCACTGTTGATCACGGCATCCGGCGGTACCGGCACGCTGCAGTACCAACTGAACAGCTCGGCATTCCAATTGAGCAACCAGTTCAGCAACCTCGCTTCCGCTTTTTATACCGTTACGGTAAAAGACGCGAATGGCTGCACGGTCAGCAACTACGCTGCGGTGAACAACCAGGGCGCCCCGGTCATGACGATCGTTTCTACCACTAACGTTTCCTGCAACGGCGGAAACGACGGCAGCATCGTGCTCAGCGCTACCGGTGGTTCAGGCCAGTTGCTTTACAGCATCGACGGCGGCAACACCTGGCAGACGAGCGGCAACTTCCCGAACGTTTCTGCAGGCATGCATCTTGTTATGGTGAAAGACGCCAACGGTTGCTCTGTCGGCGTACGCCTGATGATTTCCCAGCCGCAGCCG
>CAMLEF010000308.1 GCA_946478675.1 uncultured Flavobacteriales bacterium
TGATGATGTGCGTCGTTGCGATGATCGCGACGACGGCGTTGCCATCAGCGGCTCGCTTTCCAAAGGAACGATGGACCGCGACGGCGATATCGACTATTTCATCATCACGGAACCGGGCCGCCTCTGGATCGCGCGTACACTGCTCGTGCTGTTCAAGAAAATTTTCCTGCTGAATTCGCGAAAATATTTCTGCGTGAACTATTTCGTGGACACCGATCATCTTTCGATTCCCGACCGGAATCTTTTTGTCGCTACGGAGATCGTGCATTTACGCCCGATGAAAAATGCGGACATGCATGACGCGTTCTTCGAAGCGAATAAATGGACGGAGCTTTTTTACCCGAATCGCAAACGTCCGGCGATGCACGAAATTCCTGCGCTGAGAAATCGTTTTTCGAAACGAATGCTCGAGAAATTGTTCAGCGGAAATTTCGGCGACTGGCTCGACGAGCGTTTTCTCCGGGTCACACTGAAACGCTGGAAGAAAAAATTCGCCGGCGTACCGGGTATGCATTTCGATGTTGATTTCCGTTCGCGCCGCCACGTTTCCAAACATCATCCGCAGGGATTTCAACGCCGCGTTTCCGCAGAATTGGAAAAACGGCGCAACGAACTGCTCGATACGCACGGGCTTTCCGTTTCCGTTTTGCGCTGGGAATGGACGAGAGAAGAATAACCATGAAAGTCCTGCTTTCTCATTCGTATTTCATGCCGCTCGATCCCAAGCAATGGGAAGCGGGTCAGCCGTATCCGCCATTGGGGACGATGCTCGCTGCGGCGGTGTTGCGCGAGGCTGGATATGAAGCGCGTCTCTTCGATTCGCAGTTTTCATCCGTGGCAGAAGATGTTCTCCCGCATCTCGAAACGTTTCGTCCCGACGTGTTCGTCATCTGTGACGACAGCTTCAACTACCTGACGAAAATGTGCCTCACCAACATGCGCGAAGCGGCGTTCCGCATGCAGGAAATGGCGAAACAGCGCGGCTGCACCGTGATCGTCAACAGCAGCGATGCGACGGATCATGCGGCGAAGTATCTGGAGCACGGCGCCGATTTCGTGATCAAAGGGGAAGTGGAGGCGGCGCTGCTGGAGCTGGTGAATGCGCTGCGTGATCAGCAACCGGTGACGGCGATTGCGGGATTGGTTTTTTCGCGGGAAGGAAAGACGATCATGAATGCACCGCGACAGGTGATGAAAGCGCTCGATGAGCTGCCGCTGCCGGCGTGGGACCTCGTCGATATGGAGAAGTATCGTTCCGTTTGGAAATCGCATCACGGATATTTCTCGCTTAACGTTGCGACGACGCGCGGCTGCCCGTACAAATGCAACTGGTGCGCCAAGCCGATTTACGGCAACCGTTACAACTCACGATCGCCGGAGCAGGTGGTCGAAGAGCTGGCGATGCTGAAAGAGAAATTCTGTCCCGATCACATCTGGTTCTGCGATGATATTTTCGGATTGAAGCCGGGTTGGCTGAAACGTTTTGCAGAGTTGGTGGAAGCGAAAAAACTGCGACTGCGTTACAAGATCCAGTCGCGTGCCGATCTGCTGCTGGAAGAAGATAACATCGATGCGCTCGCACGTTCCGGTTGCAAGACGGTTTGGATGGGAGCGGAAAGCGGCTCGCAGAAAATTCTCGATGCGATGGACAAAGGAACGAAGGTGGAGCAGATCCGCGAAGCGACGCGTCTGCTGAAGAAACGCGGCATCGAAGCGGCGTTCTTCCTTCAGTTCGGTTATCCCGGCGAAACGATCGAAGATATCCGTCTTACGATTGCGCTGTTGAATGAGCTGCTGCCGGAAGACATCGGTATTTCCGTTTCGTATCCGCTGCCCGGAACGAAGTTTTACGAACGCGTGAAATCCGAATTGAAAGACAAGCAGAACTGGAGCGACTCCGACGATCTCGCACTGATGTTCCGCAATACGTATTCGCCCGGTTTCTACCGGCAGCTGCATCGCTACATCCACTGGAATTACCGCAAGCACCAGGGATTGGCGAGCCTGAAGAAGCTGCTGCGCGGAAAAGCGAAACGTTCCGACGTACGTCGCGCGCTGTTGACGGCATTTTATATTCCTGCGGCAATGGCCGGTCATCGCCGGCTGAAAAAAACAGAACATGCCTGGAGCTGAGCTGGCCTTCGATCGATATGCGGCGGAATACGATGCGCATTTCACGGCTTCTGCCATCGGCAGGCTGCAGCGGGAGCGTGTCTGGAAAATGCTGTGTGAAATCGATCCTGCCGTTTTTCCGGAAGTGCTGGAGATCGGCTGCGGCACCGGCGAAGATGCGCGCTGGTTGGCGAAGCGCGGATTCAAAGTGACGGCGACGGATGCGTCGGAAGGAATGGTGGGCGTCGCGAAAGAAAAATTACAGTGTGAAAAATTAAGTGCTGCTGTCGTTTGCTGTCGTGCGGAGAAACTCGCGCAGCAATTTTCCGGAAAACAATTCGATTTTATTTTTTCCGATTTCGGTGCGCTGAATTGTTTGTCGCCGGAAGCGTTTCAGACGTTGAGCAACGATCTCGCCGGGATGCTCCGTCCCGGTGGCAAGCTGGTGCTGGTCATCATGGGCCGCGACTGCCGTTGGGAGCAATGGTATTTCCGCAGGAAAGGCGAACTGGAAAAAGCCAATCGCAGGAAACGAAAAGATGGTGTGGAAACCGTCATTGATGGAGAAACATTTTTCACCTGGTATTATTCGCCGGAAGAAGTCAGCGCTTTTTTCGCAACGCATTTTGCAGTCGATCGCATTCGACCGGTCGGGTATTTTCTTCCGCCGTCTTATCTCGAAAATTATTTCAGCAAACGCCCGCTTCGTTTGAAAATGCTGGCGCTGGCCGAACGTCTGTTTCCGTTTTCATTTCTCGCGGGAAAAGCGGACCACTTTTATATCGAATGCACGAAGCGATGAACATCCTGCTCACACATGCGTATTTCCTCGACGAGGACGAACGGGAAAAGCGGATTATGAAACCGTACGTTCCGCTGGGCATTCTTTACGTTTCCGCTTTCCTGGCGCAGCACGGTTTTGCGAATGAAGTTTTCGATTCCACTTTTTCTTCCTTCGAAAAACAAAAGGAAAAAATTCTCCGCGAAAAGCCCGATGTGCTGGCCGTCTACACGAACCTGATGACGAAGCTGAACGTGCTGCGGCTCGTGCAATTCGTGCGCAGTGAAGCTTCGTTGGCGCACACAAAAATCCTGCTCGGCGGACCGGAAGTGCGCAATCATGCCGAAGCGTTTTTTCGTCATGGCGTCGATCTTATCGTGATCGGTGAAGGCGAAGAAACGGCGTTTGAAACGATGCTGGCCCTCCAACAAAACGGTTCGCTGAAAGACGTGAAAGGCCTTGCATGGAAAAACGAACGCGGCGAAATGATCGTCAACGCCGAACGGGAATTGCTGCGCGCGATCGACACGCTGCCTTTTCCTGCGCGCGGGAAAATCGATCTGCAGCTCTATTTCGATGCGTGGAAACAGGCGCACGGCAGCAGCACGATTTCCATGAGTACCATGCGCGGTTGTCCGTACACGTGCAAATGGTGCAGCCGTGCTGTCTACGGCCTCAGCTACCGCCGCAGGAGCCCCGCGCTCGTCGTGGATGAGATCGAACTGCTGCAGCGCAATTACCGTTTCGATGCCATCTGGTTCGTCGACGATGTCTTTACGATCAGTCACAAATGGCTTCGCGAATTCGCTGCTGAGATCCGCAAACGCAACGTGAAGGTCCGTTACGAGATCATCACGCGCGCAGATCGCATGAGCGAAGAAGTGATCGACCTGCTTGTGCAGAGCGGCTGCTTCCGCGTCTGGATCGGCGCCGAAAGCGGCTCACAGAAGATCATCGATGCGATGGATCGTCGTGTCGACGTGAAGCAGGTGCGCGACATGATCCGTCTCGCGAGAAAAAAAGGCCTGGAAGCCGGTACGTTCATCATGCTCGGTTATCCCGGCGAAACGCGCGACGACATCCGTGAAACGATCCGTCATCTGCAGGAAGCGTCGCCCGATTATTACACGCTGACGATCGCTTACCCGATCAAAGGCACGGAGCTGTACGCTGAAACAGAAATGAAATTCATCCATCCGCCCGACTGGGCCGTTTCCACCGATCGCGACATCGATTTCAAACGCACGTACCCGCGGCGCTATTACGATTTTGCGATCCGCTGGGTGAATAACGAAGTCGAGTTTCAACGTTCGCGCGAGCGGAAAAAATATTCACGAATGCCGCTGCTGAAATTGAAATCGTTTGCGGCGCGCGGCGGCATGTGGCTGAGCCGGATGTTCTGAAAAAAAATCCCCGATGCAACTTTCGCTGCACCGGGGCCGGGGATTAAAATGGGCGGGGCTTGTTCTACCGCGGATTTACAATTGTTTTCTGTTTAGCCTGTGCAGGGCGCGAAACTTTCATGTTCGTCGTAGCGCGCGCGTTGGACGGCGGAAGTTTGCGTTTTACCGGCACCGTATTTTTCGGCGTGTGACCGGCTACAGCCTTTGTCGGACGCGGATCCTGCGCGGAGAGGCTGAGGGCGAAGAGGCCAAAGAAGGCGAGGAGCAAACCGATCTTTTTCATGGTTGAGATTGTTGGTTACCGGTGTTAAAACAAGGAGCATGCCAAACTCCGGATGTAAGTAGAGCGACAAGATTGTTTTGGGATTCGCCGCGCGTTTGGTGAACTTTGGCTCAGCCGTATGAAACACTGGCTCACCCGCACTGTACTGATCCTTTCCGCCGTCAGCTGCCTCAACGATATGTCGAGCGAGCTGCTGTATCCCGTGTTGCCGCTGTACATGGCGAGCATCGGTTACGGCGCCGTATGGATCGGCATTCTCGAAGGCGTGGCGGAAGCGGTGGGCGGGCTCACGAAAGGCTGGTTCGGCGAATGGTCGGATCGCATCGGGCGCCGCAAGCCGTTTGCTGTTGCAGGATACATCATGAGCTCGCTGAGTAAACCATTGATCGCGCTCTTCGCGTGGGCGCCGTGGGTAATGCTCATGCGCACGAGCGATCGTCTCGGGAAAGGCGTGCGGACCGGCGCGCGCGATGCGTTGCTGGCGGATGAGTCGCACGAGAAAGCGCGCGGACGTGTGTTCGGGTTTCATCGCATGGCCGATACGATTGGCGCGGTGGTTGGTCCGCTGGCAGCGTTGTTATGGCTCAACAGTCATCGCGGTGAATCGTATCGTCCCGTATTTTTTTACGCGCTGGTTCCCGGCGTGCTGAGCATCCTGCTGTTGCTGCTCATTCGCGAGCATCGCAAAGAAGGGAAAGGCGGCAAAGTGCGATCACCGTTTGCTGCATTCGGCTATTGGAGAAACGCGCGACCGGAATACCGCAAGCTGCTTACGGGCATTTTGATTTTTACGCTCTTCAACAGCTCCGACATGTTTTTGCTGCTGCTCGTCAAACAGCTCGTAACGCACGATGTGAACGTGGCCGGATTTTCATTGAGCAACGACATGTTCGTGGTGGTGCTGTACGTGCTGTACAACCTGGTTTACGCCGTATTGTCTTATCCGTTCGGCTGGCTCTCGGATAAGTTTGG
>CAMLEF010000309.1 GCA_946478675.1 uncultured Flavobacteriales bacterium
CGAACAAGGTGCTGCATCTCGACAACGTCGCCTGGGACACGAGCTACGACAACCTCGCAGTGGGACTCGTATATGGTCAGCAGGCACTGGCGCTGGCGGAGAAGCTCGAATTCGATCACGGCATCATCCGCGCCTGCAACACGCTCGGTACGATCTACGCCGACATGGGCGATCTCAACAAAGCGCTGAGCTATCACCTGAAAGGTCTTGCGCTGGCGGAGAAACGCGGCGACGTGCATTCCACCGCACGTTCGGAGCTCAACATTTCGATCGTGTACACGAACATGGGCGATCTCGAAAAATCGCTGGCGTACCTGCTGAAATCGAAAGCGAATTACGACAAGGTGAACGAGCCCGAAGGGATTTCTGCCGTGTGCAACGATCTCGGCGGCTGCTACCTCAATTTCAAAGACAGCATCGTGAAAGCCGAACAATGTTTTCGCCGCGCGCTGGAGATCGAACAGCAGACGAAACGTCCTTTCGGAATCGCGACAAGTCTTGCGGGACTTTCGAAATGTTATTTCAAGCTCGGCGATACGTTGCGTTCCGACGAAACGATGTTGCGCGCCATCGCGATGATGGACTCGCTGAAGAACGATTACGGAACGTCGCAGCTGCTCGTGCATTACGCAGCCATGCTTTCGGACCGCGGCCATTACACGAAAGCCGAATCATTGCTGATGCGCGCGCTGGGGATCTACCGTTCGATCGGCATGAAAGAACAGGAGATCGAGCTCTGGCATGCGCTCTCGGGCCTCTATGAAAAAATGGGCCGCTACTCCGATGCGATCGACGCCTGGAAAAAACATTCCGTGCTTCGCGACAGCGTGATGAATGAAAACGTCCTGCGTCACCAGAGCGAGCTCGAAGCATTGTACGAGAATGAGAAAAAAGAAAACGAGATCCGTTCGCTGACACAGGCGCGCACGCTGCAGAACATTTACGTCGGCGGGCTCGTCATCGGCGTCGTTTTTCTCGTGGTGCTGCTGCTCGTGCTCTACAACCGCAGCTCGCTTCGTCGCAAAAGCAACCAGCAACTCGCCCTGCAGAACGCGGTGATCGAGGAGAAAAACAAAAACATCACCGACAGCATCACGTACGCGCGCCGCATCCAGGAAGCGCTGCTGCCGCACGAATCCGTTTTGCAGAAGCAATTCGCCGATGCGTTTGTCCTCTATCGCCCGCGCGATATCGTCAGCGGCGATTTTTGGTGGAGCACGGAAAAAGACGGACGTTTCATTCTCGCCGCAGCGGATTGCACGGGCCACGGTGTCCCGGGCGGATTCATGAGCGTGATGAGCGCCGCGTTTCTTTCCGAAGTGGTGAACGAAAAAGGCGTGACGGAGCCGGCGGAAATTCTTTCGCAGCTGCGCCAGAAAGTGATCGAAGCGCTGAAGCAGGGCGCCTCACAGGAAAACACCACGGTGCGCGTGCAGGACGGGATGGATATTGTCGTCTGCGCTTTTTCTCCCGGCGGAAAACTGGAATTCGCCTGCGCAAACAATCCTTTGTGGCTGGTACGCGACGGGGCGCTGCAGGAATTTCCCGCGGATAAATTCCCGGTAGGCATTCATCACGATACGCCCCGCCCGTTCACCCCGCAGGAACTGCACCTGCGCAAAGGCGACATGCTCTACCTGTTCAGCGACGGTTACGCGGATCAGTTCGGCGGGCCGAGCGGGAAGAAATACAAATACCGTCAGCTGAAAGAGCTCCTGCTGTCGATTTCGGCGATGCCGGCGCAAACGCAGGAGCAGCGGCTGGCCACGACGTTCGATAATTGGAAAGGCGCGCTGGAGCAGGTGGATGACGTGCTGCTGATCGGGATACGGTATTGAGGGGGACTTTTTAAAGCGATCAACGGTTTCAGAACTCAAGAGGCGGAAATTCTTTCAAGACTTCAACGGTTTTAAAGACTCCAAAAGTTTTCAAGACCCCAAAGGTTTTAAAAACCTTTGGGGTCTTGAACCCGCGAAACCCGCCCCCCGCTCACCCCACCCAACCCGCCAAACCGTCCGCAACTCGGCTTTCTCCTCCCCTCATTCCCCTGCATTTCAGCCCATTTCCCGTTTTCCCGCCCGGATTTTATTCACTTTTTATTTGTGGATAAGTTTGGCAGCCGGGAAATTGTGCTTATCTTCGCAGCCCCAATAATGGGAACACGCTACAGTTAAGTAGAACAAAAGACTGAAAACCAAGTGGATACGTTATCTTACAAAACCGTTTCAGCTAACAAAGCTACGGTGCAAAAAGGATGGCTGCTCGTCGACGCCGAGAACGAAACGGTAGGTCGCCTTGCATCCAAAGTGGCGTACCTGGTTCGTGGAAAACACAAAACCTCGTACACACCACACGTAGATTGCGGCGACAATGTCGTAATCATTAATGCGGAGAAAGTGCGTTTTTCAGGCGACAAGTTCAATCAGAAAGTCTATACCCGCTACACCGGTTACCCGGGCGGGCAGCGTTTCACGACGCCGAAAGAGCTGATGAACGGAAAGCCGGAGCGCATCCTGGAACTGGCCATCGGCCGTATGCTCCCGAAAACCAGGCTGGGCGATCGCCTGCGCCGGAACGTATTTATTTACGCCGGCCCGGATCACAACCAGGAAGCCCAGAATCCTCAGAAAATTGATCTCAATACTGTAAAAGAGCGTAAGTAATGGAAGTCATCAACACCCTTGGCCGTCGTAAGACAGCCGTAGCCCGTGTTTACATGGAGCGCGGAAAAGGCCAGATCACGATCAATAACCGCGACCTGAAGGTTTACTTCCCGACCGAAGTGCTTCAGAACAAAGTACGCCAGGCCCTTACCCTCACGAACAATGCCGAGAACTTCGACATCAACGTGAATGTTAAAGGTGGTGGCGTAACCGGACAGGCAGAAGCCATCCGTCTTGCTATTGCCCGCGCGCTCGTAGAAAACGAAGCCGAGCTCAAGAGCAAACTGCGCGCAGAAGGTCTCGTGACCCGCGACCCGCGCATGGTTGAACGTAAGAAATTCGGACGTCGTAAAGCACGCCGCCGCTTCCAGTTCAGCAAACGTTAATCCTGTCCAGTATCAACTCATTATAGTCGAAGTACATGTCAAGAACATCCTTCAACGAGCTGCTCGAAGCCGGCGCACATTTCGGCCACCTCAAGCGCAAATGGAATCCCGCTATGGCTCCGTTCATCTTCACCGAGAAGAACGGTATCCATATCATCGACCTCAACAAGACGGTCGTTAAAATTGATGACACCTGCAACGCGCTCCGCTCGATTGCACGTGCCGGTAAAAAGATCCTCTTCGTCGCTACCAAAAAGCAGGCGAAAGATATCGTTGCCGAAAAAGTAAAAGCAGTAGGTATGCCCTACGTCACCGAGCGCTGGCCCGGCGGCATGCTGACCAACTTCGCGACCATCCGTAAGGCGGTCCGCAAAATGGCCAGCATCGACAAAATGGCGACCGACGGTACCATGGAAATTCTCTCCAAAAAAGAGAAGCTGATGCTCTCCCGCGAACGCGCGAAGCTCGAGCACAACCTCGGTTCCATCGCCGACCTTACCCGTCTGCCCGCTGCTATCTTCATCATCGATATCGTGAAAGAACATATCGCTGTTGCGGAAGCAAAACGTCTCGGCATCCCGACGTTCGCGATCGTCGATACCAACGCCGATCCCGGCCAGGTGGACTACGCGATCCCGGCTAACGATGACGCATCTACCTCCGTCAGCCTCATCACCTCGATCGTTTGCAAAGCGATCGCAGAAGGCCTCGAAGAGCGCAAGCTCGACAAGGACAAAGCAGAAGAGGACAAGGACGAAGAAGAAATGAACGGCGGCAAAAATTATGCTGACGACATGACTGAAGAAGAGCGCGAACAGCGTAAAGCCAAAGGTCCCGCTCAGAAGCGTGGCCCGGGCAAAGGCCCTGCTGCCGGTCCGAACAAAGGCGGCCCCCGTGGTGGTGGCGGTGGCGGCGCACGTCGTCCTACCCGCGCTTAACCGCAAGGGACAGTTCACTGAATTTTAATCTTATTACGCATAGAATTATGAGCGTTACGATCACCGCATCTGACGTCAACAAGCTCCGCACCATGACCGGCGCGGGCATGATGGATTGCAAAAAAGCACTCACCGAAACCAATGGTGATTTCGAAGCCGCTATCGACCTGCTTCGCAAGAAAGGTCAGAAAGTAGCTGCCAACCGCAGCGACCGCGATGCCAAAGAAGGTCTCGTGATCGCGAAAACCAGCGGTACCCGTGGTATCCTGGTGGTGCTGAACTGCGAAACCGACTTCGTGGCTAAAAACGAAGACTTCGGCAAAGTCGCTGATTCGTTTGCAACCCTCGCGCTCGACAAAGCTCCGGCCGACCTCGCTGCCCTGCTCGCTATTCCTTACGAAAGCGCGACCATCGGCGACAAAGTCATCGAGCTCGTCGGCAAAATCGGCGAAAAGATCGAGCTGTCGAAATACGAACAGATCAGCGCTGCGAAAGTGGTAGCGTATAACCACCCCGGCAACAAACTCGCCTGCATCGTCGGCTTCAACAAAGAAGTGAACGATGAAGTAACGAAGAACGTTGCCATGCAGGTTGCCGCTATGGCGCCGGTAGCCGTCGACAAAGACGACGTGGATACGACCACCCTCGAGCGCGAGCTCGACATCGCACGCGAACAGGTTCGTGCTGAAGGCAAACCCGAAGACATGGTCGAAAAGATCGCGCAGGGCAAGCTCAATAAGTTCTACAAAGAATCGACGCTCCTCAACCAGGAGTTCATCAAAGACGCGAAGAAATCCATCCGCCAATACCTCCAGGATTCCGACAAGGAATTGACGGTAACGGGCTTCAAACGAATCGTCCTTGGTTAATTGATTTTTATCCCCCGGTAACCCCGGGGGATTTTTTTGGCCTGACGGAGTTGCGTTGGTGCGACGTTGCGGAGTTGCACGGGATAAACCACTGCAATTGCCACCGGTCACATAACGCAACTTCGCAACACGCAACAACAATAACCGCAACTTCGCAACACCGCACCTTCGCAACACGCAACACGCAACAACGCACCTCTCTGTATGAAATACAAACGCATCCTTCTCAAGCTTAGCGGCGAGGCCCTGATGGGCGAAAAACAATTCGGTATCGACCACGATATTCTCGGGAAATACGCGCAGGAGATCAAAGCCGTGGTGGATGCCGGCGTGCAGGTAGCGATCGTGATCGGCGGCGGCAATATTTTCCGCGGCATCCAGGCCGTTGATGGCGGAATGGACCGCGTGCAGGGCGATTACATGGGCATGCTCGCCACGATGATCAACAGCATGGCGCTGCAATCCGCGCTCGAGAAGCTGGAAGTTCCTACGCGTCTGCAGTCGGCCATCGAGATGAAGCAGATCGCGGAACCGTTTATCCGTCGCCGCAGCGTGCGCCACCTCGAGAAAAACCGCGTGGTGATCTTCGGCGCAGGAACGGGCAACCCGTATTTCACGACCGACACCGCCGCATCGCTGCGCGCCATCGAGATCGAAGCCG
>CAMLEF010000310.1 GCA_946478675.1 uncultured Flavobacteriales bacterium
CAGCTGGCTAGAGCGCTTGCATGGCATGCAAGAGGTCACCGGTTCGACTCCGGTATTCTCCACGAAAAGCTTCATCGGAAAAGATGGGGCTTTTTTGTTTTTGTGCAAGAGGTCAGCCGTTCGTTTTACTTCCGAAATACGCGTTACAACAGAACAATTTGTTCAATCGCACGCTTCGTTCCTTATCTGGTGCAGAAACAGCCGCTGATTTTGATCTTGCCAAATAAATCTATATTTGCCTCATGTTCACGCAAACGATCAGCTGGTCCTACCTCCTTCAGTTTACGCTGGAGCAAAAGGCTATTGTCGTGCCCGGGAGCAAATGATCATGCGATAAATTCCACTCATCATACCGCCCGGGCTCATCACCCGGGCATTTTTTTTGACTCATGCTTTTAAACCTTACGACCACGCATCAGCCGACATCCGACCTCGGGTTCCTGTTGCACAAACATCCCGACAAATTCCAGTCGACGGAATTACCGTTCGGCACGGCGCACGTTTTTTATCCGGAAGCGACCGCTGCACGCTGCACGGCATCTTTGCTGCTGGACATCGACCCGGTGGCGCTTGTGCGAAACGGGCGTCATGAAGCGTTCAGCCTCGGGCAATATGTAAACGATCGTCCGTATGCGACATCTTCGTTTCTCAGCGCGGCGATCGCGAAAGTTTTTTCTTCTGCGCTGAACGGGAATTGCAAGAACCGCCCCGAGCTCGTGGAAGTGGCCATGCCGTTCGAAGTGCAGCTGCCGTCGGTGTCTGCGCCACGCGGAGGGGAAGTGCTCATCCGTAAATTATTCGAACCGCTCGGATACGAAGTCGGGGTGAAGCATGTGCCGCTGGATGAAAAATTTTCGGAATGGGGCGAAAGCCGTTACTATTCGCTGACGCTGCGTCACACGGTCAGGCTGCATGAATTGCTTTCGCATCTCTATGTGCTTATCCCGGTGCTCGACAACAACAAGCACTATTACGTCGGCGAGAACGAGGTGGAAAAGCTTCTTGAGAAGGGCGGATCGTGGTTGCCGTCGCACCCGGAAAAAGAGCAGATCACGCGCCGTTACCTGCGTCATCATCTTGCGCTCACCCGCGCGGCGTTGGCACGTCTGCTTGAATCTGAAAACGAAGAAGAAGCGGATGAGGAGACAGAAGAAACGCCGGTCGCATTTACGCCGGAAGAGCAGGCCGCAGCGGAAGCGATCATCGGGCGACGCAGGAACCTGCACGACGAGCGTCTCGATCTCGCGGCGGAAACGCTGGTGAAAAGCGGGGCGAAGCGCGTGCTGGATCTCGGTTGCGGCGAAGGAAAACTGTTGCAGCGCCTGATCAAACAGGGGCAGTTCGAAGAAATTCTCGGCATGGACGTTTCCTATCGCAGCCTCGCCATTGCGAAACGAAAGTTGAATTTCGACCAGATGACGCCCCGCAAAAAAGAACGCATCAATCTCGTGCAGGGATCGCTGCTCTACCGCGACAAACGTCTCGAAGGATTCGATGCCGCGGCGGTTATCGAAGTGATCGAGCACATGGAAGCCGACCGCCTCGCCGCATTCGAGCGTGTGCTGTTTGAATTCGCGCGGCCTAAAACCGTGGTGGTGACGACGCCGAATGCCGACTACAATGAAAAATACGAAACGCTGAGCGCCGGCCGGTTCCGCCACGACGACCACCGTTTCGAATGGACACGTGCCGAGTTTGAAAGCTGGGCGAACCGTGTTGCAGAAAAAAATAATTACGAAGTGGCGTTCCAACCCGTCGGCGAATACGACGAAAAGATGGGCGCTCCTTCACAGATGGCTGTTTTTACCTATGGAAATTAAAGTACCCCAACTCTCGCTTGTTGTAATGGTCGGCGTCTCAGGCTCCGGCAAATCCAGTTTTGCGCGAAAGCATTTCAAAGCAACGGAGATCATTTCTTCCGATACCTGCCGCGCCTTGGTATCCGATGACGAGAACAACCAGTCGGCCACCACCGATGCATTCGAAGTGCTGCATTTTGTCGCGGCCAAACGCCTGAAGCGCGGACTGCTCACGGTGATCGACGCTACCAATGTTCAGCCGGAGGCCCGCAAGCCGCTCGTGCAGCTCGCGCGTGATTATCATTGCCTGCCCGTGGCCATCGTGCTCAATATTCCCGAGCGCTGCGCGAGGGCTCGCTCGGCCTCGGCGTAGCAACGCAACGAAGCGCGCCCTGACCGCAACTTCGGCAGGCACGTGCTGCGCCAGCAATCGACGCAGCTCCGCAAATCCATTAATAATCTTCGCCGCGAAGGATTCCGCCACATCTACGTGCTGGACTCGCCGGAAGAAGTGGACGCGGTGCTGGGCATCCGCCGCGAGCCGTTGTATAACGACAAACGCGACATCACCGGTCCGTTCGACATCATCGGCGACGTACACGGCTGTTTCAGCGAATTGCAAACGCTGCTTCATAACCTCGGTTATAATATAACGCGCGTGCCCGAAACGGAAACGAACTTCGGGTTCAGCGTGACGCCGCCCGAAGGAAGAAAAGCCCTTTTCCTCGGGGATCTCGTCGACCGCGGCCCGGATTCGCCCGGCGTCCTGCGATTGGTGATGAGCATGGTGAACGCGGGCGTGGCGATGTGCGTGCCCGGCAACCACGACGCCAAACTGCTGAAAAAGCTCAATGGCGCCAACGTCAACACGAAGCACGGACTTGCGCTCACACTCGAGCAACTCGAAAAAGAGCCGCCTGCATTCCTTGAAGCGCTGAAAAAATTTCTCGACGGGCTCATCAGCCATTACGTGCTCGATGACGGCAAGCTCGTGGTCGCACATGCCGGCCTGAAAGAAGAAATGCAGGGCAGGGGCTCGGGCGCTGTACGTTCTTTCTGCCTCTTCGGAGAAACCACCGGTGAAACCGACGAGTTCGGGTTGCCGGTGCGTTACAACTGGGCGCTCGAATACCGCGGCAAAGCGATGGTGGTGTACGGGCACACCCCCGTTCCGGAAGCGCAGTGGCTTAACCACACGATCGATATTGATACCGGTTGCGTATTCGGAGGAAAGCTCACGGCATTGCGTTACCCGGAGCGCGACCTGGTGTCCGTTCCTGCAGAACAAATGTGGTGCGAGCCGGTGAAGCCGTTGCATCCGCCGACAGAAACACGCACGGCCCAGCAGGAATACGACGATGTGCTCGATATTGACGATGTAACCGGCAAACGTTTCATCAGCACGCGCCTGCGCCACATCATCACGGTGCGCGAAGAGAATTCCATTGCCGCGCTCGAAGTCATGAGCCGTTTCGCCGTCAATCCGAAATGGCTGATCTATTTGCCGCCGACGATGTCGCCTTCGGAAACCAGCGATGAGCCGGGTTTCCTCGAACACCCGTACGAAGCGTTGAGCTATTTTTCTTCGCGCGGCGTCAGGCAAGTCGTGTGCGAAGAGAAGCACATGGGTTCGCGTGCGGTGCTCGTGATCGCAAAAGACGAAGCGGCTGTTGCAAAACACTTCGGCATTACCAGTGAAGGCATCGGCATTTGTTACACGCGCACGGGCCGGAATTTTTTCACGGACAAAAAAACGGAACAGGAATTTCTCGCCCGCGTACAAGCAGCGCTCACGAAAACCGGTTTCTGGGAAAAGCACCAGACCGAATGGGTGTGCCTCGATGCAGAGCTCATGCCCTGGTCGGCGAAAGCGCAGTCGTTGCTGAAAGATCAGTATGCGGCGGTCGGCGCTTCGGCCAATGCTGCTTTGCCGGCTGCGGTAAACGTATTGCAACAAGCGGCGGCGCGCGGGATCGACGATGCAAAAAAATTCGCAGCGCGTTTTGCCGAACGTGAAGCCGACGCGGAAAAGTTCGTGGCTGCTTATCGCCAGTATTGCTGGACGGTGAATACAGTAGACGATTATCGCCTTGCGCCGTTTCATATACTCGCTACGGAAGGCGCCGTGCACACCGATAAGCCGCACACCTGGCACATGGAGCAGCTCCACGCATTGTGTGAAGCGGATGCAATACTGATGGCAACGCCGTATAAAATCGTTAACCTCGATGACAAAGCCAGTGTCGACGAAGCAGTGCAATGGTGGCAGGAGCTGACCGGCAAAGGCGGCGAAGGAATGGTCATCAAGCCGATGGACTTCGTCGCGATTTACAAGGACGATCCGCTGCAGCCTGCCATCAAATGCCGCGGCCGCGAGTACCTGCGTATTATCTACGGTCCCGAATACACGCAGCCGGAGCATCTCGCGCGATTGAAAAAACGTGCGGTTGCTGCGAAACGTTCGCTGGCCATGCGTGAATTTGCATTGGGCGTGGAAGGACTGGAACGTTTCGTGAAGCAAGAGCCGCTTCGCCGCGTGCACGAATGTGTGTTCGGTGTGCTCGCGCTGGAAAGCGAAGAGATCGATCCCCGTTTATAACAATGAAAATCGTAGCCATTTCCGACACGCACGGACAGCATGAAGCGCTTCAGTTACCGAAGGGCGACATGCTGATCCATGCGGGTGACCTCAGCAAGCGGGGAACGGAGCAGCAGGTGCGGCTCTTCCTCGATTGGTTTGCGGCGCAGGATTTCCGCTACAAAATTTTTATTGCCGGGAATCATGATTTCTTTTTTGAACGCGAACCGGCTCGTCGGATTGCAGAGCTCATCCCGCCGGATGTTATTTATCTGAACGATTCGATGACCGAGGTGGAAGGATTGCGCATCTGGGGATCGCCGGTACAGCCGTGGTTTTATGATTGGGCGTTTAACCGGCAGCGCGGTGAAGAAATCCGAAAGCATTGGGACCTGATCCCGGAGAACACCGATGTGCTCATTACGCATGGCCCGGCAGCCGGCATTCACGACATGACCATTCACGGCGAGCATGTGGGTTGTGTCGATCTGCTCGCGCGCATCGAAGCGGTGCAGCCGCGCCTGTTCATCTGCGGTCATATTCATGAAGCGCATGGAATCCTTCCGGGAAATCCGACTACATTCATCAACGCCGGCGTGCTGGATGAGCATTACATCCTTCGTCATCCGCCCGTTGAAATCGAACTGAAATAAAAATGAAACCGACGATCCTCGAAAAAATCACGCAGCTGGAGCAAACGCATGACATCCGTATCCTGCTCGCCTGCGAATCCGGAAGCCGCGCATGGGGATTTCCATCTCCTGACAGCGATTACGATGTGCGTTTCATTTATGTACACCGTCGCGATTGGTATTTGTCGATCGTTGAAAAAGCCGATGTCGTAGAGCTGCCGGTCAATGCCGTGCTCGACATCAATGGCTGGGACCTGCGAAAAGCGCTGCGCCTTACCGCGAAGTCCAACGCCGTGATCTTCGAATGGATGCAATCGCCGGTGTTGTATCGCAGTAATGATTTCTTTCTCTCGCAGTTTCGCAGGATCGCCCCTGATTATTTTTCACCGATCGCAGCGATGCATCATTACC
>CAMLEF010000311.1 GCA_946478675.1 uncultured Flavobacteriales bacterium
CCTTTCCGCATTCCTCTTTATGCGTCGCATGGCGCAAATCAGCAAAGTCGACATCCTCACGCAGGACAACGAGCAGGACGAGAAAGACGACCCGATGGCGATCAGCCGTTTCAACGTGCCTGCCGGAATCGAAGTGTTCGAGATCACCGGCCCGATGTTTTTCGGCGCAGCGTACAAATTCAAAGAATCGCTGCGACTGGTAAAAGGCGCGCCGAAAGTGCTCATCATCCGCATGCGTTTAGTCCCGGTGATCGACGCGACGGGAATGCACGCGCTGGAAGAAGTGTTCCATTTCTCTTCCGGCAGGAAAACGCAATTCGTGCTTTCCGGTGTGCAGCCGGCGGTGCTGGAGGAGTTACGTCATTCGGGACTGCTGAAGCTGTTCGGAGAGGAGAACGTGCTGCCGGATATTGAAAAAGCGCTGGAGCGGGCGAAAGTGATGCTGACGGAAGAATAATTTTTTCAGAAAAGCGGGGTTACCCGGGTTACCTTTATCCTGTTAAGGAATTAACCTGCAAACATCCCGCTATGCGACCCCTACTGCTGTTTATTCCCGCTTTCTTTCTCTCCGTTTCAATCTTTGCGCAGGCCCCGGCCCAGGGAAAACTTTCCTCCGTGGATACCACGAAGCTGTCGGTGATCAGCGTTACACCCGATTCTTTTCCACGCGTCAGCTTGCTGTTTAAAGCGGCTACGCAAAGCGGCAAACCCATTTGGAATCTTTCAGCCCTGGATCTGCGCGTGGAAGAAAACGGCCAGGCCTGTAAAGTCGTCAGCCTGGAAAAGATCTCGAAATCGAAACCCGTCAAGGTGATGCTGGTCGTCGATCATTCAGGATCGATGGAGTCTGATGCCGTGCTGGGTAAGTGGTACGCCGGCCTCAACATGGATTCACTGCCGGATGACTCCACACTGGTCACGGATACACTGGTCACCTACAGCAATGAGAAAACAGCGTTTGACACGCTTTTGCCCGGAGAATGGCTCATCAGCAAACGCATACCTGATCCGCCGGCGTGGTATCGTCCACCGTTCCATTATGCGCGGAAAGGCGTATACGATTTCATCGCTTCGATGGACATGCAGAAAGATTCGTTTGGCATTGTCGGCTTTGACGATTCTGTTGATTACCGGCTTCCGCTGACACAGAATGTCGGGGCTGCGCACAACATGATGGAAGGAATGGGGCCCGACGGAGGAACCGCTTTCTACGACGGCGTGTTGACTGCGTTGAAGCAATTCCGCAATGAAAATGACAAAGAGCTTTGCGCCGTCATCGCGCTTACCGATGGACAGGACAACTCTTCGCATATCGGGTTGCATCGTCTTACGAAAGAAGCGAACAAGCTGGGCATCCCGGTTTACGTGATCGGCCTGGGCGACGTCAACAAGCCGGTGCTTACTTCGCTGGCGAAAAAAACGGGTGGAGACTGTTATTTCACGAGCAATGCAAAAAAGATCGGCGCGATTTACCTCGACATCAGCAGGCGTCTGCAGTCGGTATACGAGTTGGTGTATGAATCGCCGAACCTGGCGTCCTCCGACACTTCAAGAGACGTGACCCTTCGCTTCGATGTCGACTCCATTTACCTGGCAGAAAACCAGCTCGCCTTTCTTCTGCCTGACGAAGCGCTGGCACGGCTGAAATCAAAAGAAAAAGTACAGGAGGTTAGGACGGTGGTACAAGCGCCGGCGCCCGAAGAATCATCTGCCCTGCCGGTATTGATTGCCGTTACCGTAGCGGTAGCCGGCGCCGGCGTGCTCATTGCGCGTTCTTCGAAAAAACGTCAGCAGCAACAACAACCGTTGTGGATCGAACGGCTATATCCGAATCCTGCGAACGGCCCCGTCACACTGGAAACGAACCGCGCTCCTGAAGATCCCGCATGCACGCTGCTCGTGTCGGATATGAATGGTCACCTGGTGTTGTCGCTGCCGTTCACTCCCGGCAACAGCTTCGATACTTCCGTACTGCAGAATGGAACTTATCTTGTGCAGGTACAAAGCAGCACCACGATCACGCCTGCCAAACAGCTGGTGATTAACAGGTAAAATAGACGCGATTTGCTATTTTTATAAATATGAAAAGCGACGCAGCAAAACTCGATTTAATTGAATGGCTGACACGGATGCAAGACACCGTGCTGCTGCAATCGCTGCTGAATTATAAGAAGGCCAACGAAAACATGGACTGGGCGGATACATTGATACCTTCTCAACACAACCAGGTGGAAGAAGGTCTTGAAGACATCCGTAAAGGCCGCACAGTTTCCAGCGAAAAGCTCTGGTCGAAATACAGGTAGCTGTCCGGCAAATGAACTTCCTCACCTCTCCGCTCCTCTCCACCCCGCACGCTTTCTTCACCCGGAAAGGCGGCGTTTCTCCCGCACCTTTCGCTTCCCTCAATTTCGGCGGCAGCGAAGACGCACCGGAAAACATCGCCGAGAACCGTCGTCGTGCGCTTACCGCCGTCGGCATGGATCCTGAAAAAGTCGCACGATTGAACCAGGTGCATGGCAACGAGGTGCTTCGCGCGAAACCCGGCTCACAAACCGGCGATGCACTCGTGACGAACGAAAAAGGATTGCCGCTGGCCATCGGTGCTGCGGATTGTTACCCGATCCTTTTTCATGATCCTGTGCATCACGTGATCGGTGCGGCGCATGCGGGATGGCGCGGCACACTCGCGCGCATTGCGAAAAATACGATCGAAGAAATGGTGAAGCTCGGCGCGACGAAAGAAAACATCCGCGCAGCGATCGGGCCCGGCATCTGTCGCGATAATTACGAAGTGAGCGAAGAAGTGATCGCGCAATTCATGCACGCCGGGTTTCCTGAAAACATTCACAGCGGCCGTCACCTCGACCTGCTGGCAGCGAACATATTCGTTTTGCAGGAAAGCGGCCTTTTCCCGGAACACATCTGGGCGCTGAACCGCTGCACGACGGAAGACGATTTTTTCTCCTATCGCCGCGACAATGGAAAGACGGGACGGATGTGGGCGGTGATCATGCTGTAATCCGGCGCGGGATTTGCAGTTGTAAACAAACTACCCTGCAAAACAACGGGAGCAATAAGAGTCAACCATCCTCCGCTCTTTCTAACTTTCCGCATGCCTCGTCTTCTGACTTTATTTTTCTTTTTCAGCATAACGCTGCTTCGTGCGCAAAGCCTGAGCTTCTGCGGCAACTGCTCGTGGGACAGCGAAGGTTTCCAGTCGATCTGGGAGCAATATATTTCTGAAGACACGGCCATGTCGCGAATGAAAGTCAGCTCCGTTCGTATCGCGGTAACGAAAGACACTTTATCGGCCGGTTTTGCCATGCGCAACATGAACGATCCGAATTGTTTCGATTGCCGGCTCGTACGCTTCGATGCGATGGGAAGAAAAGAATTCGTCTTCACGAACACTCCTTCGGCGATGAGCGGAAAATTATTGAAGACCCAATACATATACGACGAACAAAGCCGTCCGAAATATGTGCTTCAATACATGAAGAGCCCGATGAATGAAGAAGACACGGCGTATCACATGTACCAGTTCGAGCTCTACTCGTACTACAAGAACTTTTCCATCAGCAAAACCTATTCGCCGGAAGGAACCGGATTTTCCGCGACACCGCGACAACCCGCGCTCAGCATCACCACGCGCACGTACGACGACAAAGGCCGCGTGCTCTGCCGTAAAACCAATTATCCTTCTTTCGCCAGCCAGAACGACTCGACGGTTTTCCGGTACGGCGCCGACGGCAGCGTTTCGTACGACGTATACGCCGGTAAGCAACTCGTGTATTCGAGCCGCGCAACAGGAGAATTCAATCGCCCGGCGGAGATGCACGACACTACTTTTACCGGGCCGCAAAGCACCGTCGCGTATTATTACACGTACGACACAGAACAACGGCTTATCCGCGTGCTTGCACAAGGCGATGAACAACTGCAGCGCATTTGCGGCGGCGTTACCTCCACAGAAATCCGCTACGATAAAAACGGTTTGCCGCTGCTGATCGTTTTCCGCGGCAGGGGCGATTACTGCGCGCTGGCGTTTTATTATTCGTATTACTGAAGAGGAGAAAGAATTAAAAAAAATTAGACCTCGAAGGTTTTCGAAACCTTCGAGGTCTAATTTTTACTCTCGTTTTGTTTAATCAGATCTCGATATCCAGGTCGAACTGCTGCTTCAGCTTCTGCAACGCCGGATTGATCTCGACGAGCCGCTTGAACTTGTCCTGCGGCGTATAAATTTTCACTGCGCCTTCTTCTTTATTCAGCACGATGTCGAGCGTAAACACATAGTTGCGCAGCAGCGGACGGATGTAGCTCATCAGGTCCGTTTTGCTCGTGTTCAGACGCTCATGCGCCATCATATTGAAGACGTTGAACAGAACCTTGTTTTCCGCAACGATCACCGGCTTGGTCATCGTCAGCGAAACAGCATCCGTCGTGTTATTGCGTGAGCGGACGAATTCGGCGTAGGCGGTCCATGCGGTTTCGAGCGCTTCCTGCGTGAACGGTTCCGCTAACTGGCTGCCGGGAGCAACCTCTTCCGCTTCTTCTTTTTTCTGCGCGACGGGATTGACGAAGCTGGAAATGCTGGCAGTACTTTTCAGCAGCGGCTTGCGTTGGGGCGTTCCGGGCTGGACAGGCGTTTGCTGCGGCGGCGTGTTATTGCTAACAGGCTCGGGCTGCGGCGGGGGAATGTTCGCCGGCTTTTGCTCGATCGTTTTCGGAAGCGGGTTCGCCTGCGGAGTGGCCGTGGCGACGGGTGCTGCAACGACGGTTTCACTGCTGCCGCTCTTCTTTACGCCGAAGAACGGGATCAGTTCGTCATTTTTTTTTTCGACGGCTGCGGAAGCGCCGTTCAATGCCGTCAGTTGCATCAATGTAAACTCGACGAGCAAACGCGGGTTCCGTGCGCTCTTGTAGCCGACGTCGCATTTGTTCGTGAGGTTGAGCGCGCGCAGCAGGAACAGCTGGCTGCATTTCTCCGACTGCGTCTTGTAACGCTCGCGGATGTTCTGCCCGACTTCCAGCAGCTGCAGCGTCTGCGGATCTTTGCACACGAGCAGGTTGCGGAAATGTTCGGCAAGACCGGCAATGAAGTTGTGACCGTCGAAACCGTTCGAAAGAATTTCGTTGAACACGAGCAGCGACGCCGGGATATCTTCCGCCAGCAGGTGATCCGTCATGCGGAAGTAATAGTCGTAATCGAGAACGTTCAGGTTATCGATGACGGCTTTATAGGTGAGCTTGTTTCCTGCGAAGCTGACGACCTGGTCGAAAATGGAGCAGGCATCACGAAGCGCGCCGTCGGCTTTCTGCGCGATGACGTGCAGCGCATCGGGATCGGCTTCCACGCCTTCGTTCTTCGCGATGTAGGCAAGATGGCCGGCGATGTCTT
>CAMLEF010000312.1 GCA_946478675.1 uncultured Flavobacteriales bacterium
GGTAGTGATCGAAGAATTGCTTCATGCTGCGCGGTAAATGTAGTGGAATCCTTCCGTGCGGCTTTGCTAAAAAAATGAACCACGGAGACACGGAGGCACGGAGATTTTTTCAATAATGTCTGATCTCGTGCAGGCGGTCCGACCATACGATGAACCAATAATTGGCGCCGACCATAACGATGAACAGGATGATGAGCAGTACGGTTGGAATACCGGGAAAAGATCTCGGTTGTTTCCTGGGTTCGCGGATGTTGGTGCGGATGGGGAGATGCGGCAAAAAGATGAGGGCGTAGCCACCTGCAAGAATCAGCACCGCGAGCGAACCGAGGCTGGGGTCGGTGTTGCTGCGAAAGACGGCGAGCAGGTTTCCGGCAAGAATAAGTCCTGCACCGAAGGCGATTCTGATGAGGATTAAACGTGTGGCGGGGTTCATGGTTTATGACTGCAAGAAGGTGAACCACGGAGGCACGGGGACACGGAGTTTGTTTATAGTTAGTGCAGAATGGCGGAGGGAGTTGCTCTACGTATTCCAAAATCAGGTCATGAAGAACATATTCACCATTAAAGTAACGAAGGCAATGAACATTACTAAAACACGATGGGGAATACCTGGCCACGGTGGATAATAGTAACGGACGCCCCGTTGCGGGAGATAAGGAACGAAGATCGCGCTCCACCCGACAAAATTGGTAATGAAGCCGGCTTTGTCGAGGCGCGATAAATTTTTCCCGATCGCCATCATTACGTCGCCGGCGATGAAGAGCAGGACGCCTGTCCAGAATAACACCAGCAGTAAGCGTTTTCCCCGTCGCAATGGTTACGCTTTTACTTTCAGCTTCTCTTTCACAATATGCGCTTTCTTCAGCGCTTCTTCGAGGGAGCGGCCGAGCACGGTGACGTGGCCCATTTTACGGAAAGGTTTCGTGATGAGCTTTCCGTAGAGGTGCACGTACACGCCTTCGAGCGCGAGCATTTCTTCGAGGCCTTCGTATTTCGCTTCGCCTTCGAATCCTTTTTCGCCGAGCAGGTTGACCATGACGCTGGGCTCGATGATGGCGGTGCTGCCGGCGGGATAACCGAGGATGGCGCGCAGGTGCTGCTCGTATTGCGAGGTGTAATTGCCTTCGATCGTCTGGTGGCCGCTGTTGTGCGGGCGCGGTGCGATCTCGTTGACGAGCACGTCGTCGTTTTTCGTGAGGAACATTTCGACGGCGAGCAATCCGACGATGCCGAGCTTCTCTGCGACTTCACGGGCGATGCGTTGCGCTTTTTCTTCCACTTCCGCAGAAACGTCGGCGGGAGAGAAGAGGAATTCGACGAGGTTCGCTTCGGGATTGAAGAGCATGTCGACGACCGGGAAGCTTTTCACTTCGCCTTTCGTGTTGCGCGACACGATGACGGAAATTTCTTTTTTGAAGTCGACGAATTTTTCGAGCACGGAAGGTTCGTCGAACGCGTTGTGAAGCTTCGCGGGATCTTTCAGCGGTGTTACGCCTTTGCCGTCGTAGCCGCCTTTGCGCAGCTTCTGCATGAAGGGAAATGCGGCGGCGTGCTTCGCAATTTCCGCTTTGTTTTCGATGAGCTCGAATGGCGCGGTGGGAATGCCGTGGTCGCGGTAGAACATTTTCTGCAGGCCTTTGTCCTGGATGAGGCGCAGCACGTGCGGCTGGGGATACACTTCTTTGCCTTCTTTCTCCAGCGCTTCGAGGGCGTCGACGTTCACGTGCTCGATCTCGATGGTGATGAGGTCGGCGGTTTTTCCGAAGGCGAGCACCGTATCGAAATCGGTGAGCTTGCCGTGGGTGAACGAGGTGGCGATATCCTTGCAGGGCGCATTCGGGTCCGGGTCGAGCACGGCGATGTGCAGGTTCCAGTTGACGGCTTCCTGGATGAGCATGCGGCCGAGCTGTCCGCCGCCGAGTACGCCGATCTTTTTCTGTGACATGGGGCGAAATTACGGAATGAGTTTCGAGTTGCGGGGTTCGGGTTGCAAGTTGCGGGTTTCAGGTTGGGAAGGCGTTGCGTTGGGAGGTTTCCACAATAGAGGAGGAGTAAGCTTTTAACCACGGAGGTTCACAGAGGTTTTCACAGAGGAAACACAGAGGAAATCCGGCACCAGATTTTTTTCCCTCGCACCCTCGCAACCTGCACCTCCGAACCACAGACGTTTTCACAGGAATCACAGAGAAAGTCCTGCACCAGATTTTTTCCCTCGCACCTCGCAACCCGCAACTCCGCACCTCTTTTCCAAAATTTTCCCAAAAGCGCTTGACTTGTATCCCGCAAATGCCTTTACTTTGCCGTACAAAGTAACTGCTCCATGGCTGAACACGACGACCAACTCAAGGCAATCACGGAAATGCGCGACCTGATGAACCGTTCTTCGCGGTTCCTTTCGCTGAGCGGGATCTCGGGCGTTTGCGCGGGTGTGTTTGCGTTGCTGGGCGCGACGGCGGCGATGCTGTATTTCTCGGGATGGCTGTTCCGTGAATTTCCGTTCGACATCAGCGACCTGCGGATCTCTTATGAAGGACGCGCGGTGGAAGTGAGCGGGGAGGTGACGCGCTTCATTTTGTTTTTCGGCGTGGATGCGGGGCTCGTGCTTTTCTTTTCGCTGCTGACGGGCTGGTATTTCTCCCGCCGTAAAGCGAAACGTGACGGAATTCCCTTCTGGGACGGAACGGCATCGCGCGCGCTGCTCAACCTCGGTATTCCGCTGGCGGCGGGCGGATTTTTCTGCCTGGCGCTGCTGCTGCACGGAGCGATCGGCCTCATTGCGCCGGCCACGCTGATCTTTTACGGGTTGGCGCTGGTGAATGCGAGCAAATACACGGTGAACGACATTCGTTATCTCGGTCTCAGCGAAATCCTGCTCGGGCTGCTGGCGACGGTTTTCATTGGCTACGGACTTTTATTCTGGGCGGTGGGCTTCGGCGTGCTGCACATTGTATACGGGCTCGTTCTTTATTTCAAATACGAACGGTAGCAGGGATGGCGGATTATTTAGGGAAGTTCAACAAGGCGTTTGAAAACCGGGTGCGGCTCGGGATCATGTCCATTCTCACGGTCAATGAAAATGTCGGCTTCACGCGCCTGAAGGAATTACTGAACGTTACCGACGGCAATCTCGCCAGCCATTTGTCGGCGCTGGAAAAAGAAGGCTACGTGGCGGTGATCAAACAATTCATCGACCGCAAGCCGAATACTTCGTATGCGGTTACCGTTGCGGGAAAAAAAGCATTCCGCGAGCATCTCGATGAGCTGGAGAAGCTGCTCCGCGGCACGGGAAAACACAAAGGTTAAATTTTTTTATCCCTAAACTTTGTATGGCAAAGCACTTTGTTAATCGACTCCGGGACGCACTGATCACTTTCCAGGTGCATCGTCTCGCGTTGCCGCTGGTGAAGCATGTCACGAGACCCGTCAAAGTGCCGTTTGCCCTGCAGGAGTTGGCTGCATTTCCGGAAGGAAGCCTCGGCCGCGACCTGTTTCTCTTTCTCGAAAAACACGATTTGCAACTGCTGCCGCATTTCGAGACGCACGATGTGAAGCACGTGCTGCTCGGTTACGGCATCGGCGGAAAAGACGAAGGTTGCATGCAGTTCTTCTACGTCGGCAATCGCCATTATTCTCCCGCGAGCTTAATGACGGTTGCTGCCAGCCTGTTGCTGATGCCCGAGCATATCCGCGATTTTATCAAAGCGTTTCGTCGCGGAAAAAGCGTTCCGGCCATTGGAAAACTGCCACTCGAAACAATGCTTCACGAACCGACCTTCTCCCTGCGCAAAAAATTTCAAATCGTCTAAAAACAGAACCTATGCATACGATGGCTTCCACCACTTCCATTGTGCAGCACTACGAAGAGCAAGTGTTGCTGCGCCGCGTCCGCCGCTGGACGGTGCTTTTTATCACGCTGCTTGCGCTGAGCGGTATCACGGCTTTCCCGGTGCAAACGGAATTGCATGCGCTGCTCAATATCCAGCACAGCCTGCCGGAATTCATGCGTTGGTGGCTGCTGCGCGTTACGGCTTCCGTGGATGACGTCGTTGCGAATGCGCCGTACCTGCTTTACGGTTACGACTGGCTGGCGTATGCGCACCTGGTGATCGCGCTGTTCTTCATCGGCGTTTACCGCAACCCGGTGCAGAACCAATGGGTGATCCGCACGGGAATGGTCGCCTGCATCGGTATTTTCTTTCTCGCTTTCATCTGCGGACAAATCCGCGGCATCCCGTTTTTCTGGACGCTGGTCGATTGCTCGTTCGGCGTGTTCGGTTTGCTGCCGCTGTATGTGGTTGATCGCCTTATCCGTCAAATGAAAACTGCGCAGGAAGAATCGCATTAAACTTCAAACGCTCGCTATGTTTTATCTCCTCATCGTTTGCATTTACCCGGTCCTGCTGATTACGACCGTGGCGTCGGTTGGCCTGAACTGGCAGGACTCGATCCGTACGCAATTCCGTTCCGATCCGAAATCCGTTTGGCTGACGATTTTCGGTGTGCTGTTCACCGTCATTTCACCTGCGCTTGGTTTCTGGCGCTATGACGATTTCCGTCCGGCGATTCCGTTTTCGCCTTCGAACGTTGCTGCCGTCGAGCTGATGGTGGCGATGTCCGCGGCGAGCTACTGGATCTCGCGTTTTGCAAAGCGGGAAATTCCGACACTCGTGAATTGGATCGTGCGCGCGGGATTGCTCCAGGGCATTCTTCTTTGCCTCGTCATCACCATTCACTTCGGGCCGGATTATTTGTTGAAAGGGATCGCGTGGCCGATGCTCGGTTTCGAATTGGATGCGCCGCCGTTCGCAGCGTTGCTGTTGCTGTACGAGCTGGTCTGCAACATCCGTTCTGTTGAACCGCGGGAAAGCAGCCGCTCAATTTCACAATGGCGTTTCCTGCTGTGGGGATTGCTGCCTGTGCTGTTCATCGTGGAGCAAGCGTTTCTCCTGCCGTTCGGTTACTCCTGGAACAGCTGGCTGCTCGCTTTCACGCACAGTCGTGATTTTACCTTCTCTCATCTCTTCTGAAAAACATCACCAACATTTCCACTATGAAAAAGAACGATTGGATCTATCTCGCCAGCGTGCTCGTTTACACGCAGTTTTTTTACCGGCAGATCGAAGGCTTGAATTTTCTGCTCATGAACGTCGTGCTGCTGGGCGGCATCGCGTGGAAGGAACGCAGCGTACTTCGCAACCGCAACTGGTGGTTCGCGGCCACCGGCGCATTGGTCAGCGCGACCAGCGTGATGATCTACGGCGATGCGTTCAGCGTGTGGGCGAATTTCTTCTCGCTGCTGCTGGTATCGTCGTATTCCGTGAAGCCGGGTTCTTCCATCATCATCGCGCAGCTGAATGCGTTTTGCAACATGATGATCGCAG
>CAMLEF010000313.1 GCA_946478675.1 uncultured Flavobacteriales bacterium
CAGATCAAGAAGAACGGCGGTGACGTGGTCGGCACCACGGGCATCCCGCTCACCGCACAGGAAAAAAACGACCTCATTGCGTTTCTTGCCACGCTCACCGATATGACCTTCATCCAGGACTCCCGTTTCAAAGAAGCACATTAAAAAATGCAAAGCAGGCCAACTTTTGCCGGGAATTTTCGTCTAATGAGTATGACACGTTTCATGCTGGTTGGTTGGGTGCTTTCTTTGGCGCTGTTTTCCTGCAACAAAGACCCGAAAACGGTTCCCGGCGGAACGGTGCGCATTCTCGTAACGGTAAGCCATCACGGTTACCCGATCGCGAACGCCGTCATCTTCAAAAAGAACAACACGCTCGTTTTCCCCGGACAGGACACGACGCAGTACGATGAGCGCTACGTCACGGACGCCAACGGAAAATTCACGCTCGACCACATCGGCAACGGTTACAAGCAGGTTGTGATTTACGCGAAAGGCTACGATTACGCCTGGGATTCCACGCAGGTCACGCCGGTGTGGGGCTATCAATACACGAGCTTTACGACAGCGACAGGAGAGAGCAAGGATATCGCGATGACGATTCCGGTGAGTGAATAATGTGCTCCGCTTCGCTATGAAAAGGGATGTGCTGATATGCTCCGCTTCGCTATTGGAAAATTGAACATTGAAAAATTCTTTACAATGAACCTTCAATCTTTAATAGAATCATCACATAGCGCAGCGGCAATAATCATCACATAGCGCAGCGGAGCACATCCGCTCTTAAGGATAAACGATAATCCTGTTGCCAACGCTCACCCGTTTATACAAATCATCCAGCTCCGTATTCTGAACGGAAATACAGCCCCACGTTAAATTCTGCCGGTCGTTGCCGGGCCATTCGCCCCACCAGCCGTGGATGCCGATGCCGCCGCCGAGCTTCGTGGTTTTCGGAGGTTCTTTGCCGGCGTTGTTCGCTTTTACAATCGCATTTTTCTGCGCTTCGGTGATCAGCTTTTTCTGGTAACCCGCAATCGCATCCGCGTTGTTCGGGTAATTCAGGCGCATCCAGGCGACGCCGAGGTACTGCGCGTAATCGCCTTCGAACGGCCCGCGCGATTTCTGGATGATGCGGTAATCACCTTCGGGCGTGCGGTTGTCGCCCTGCATTTGCTTGTGGCCGATCGGTTCCTGCCCGAGACCGATGACGTAAGTTTTCTCCGGCCGGCCGTTGTGATAAATGCGCAGGCGATACAAATGTTTCCACGCGACGAGAACCGTGTCTTCATTGGCGAGCGAGTCGGGGAGAGCAGGAAGCGAATCGGTAGTGTTTTCTTTCGGTGTAAATGCTGCGGCTTTGTTTTCCTGCGGAGATGAGGAAGGCGAAATCGGATCCGACGTTTTTGCGTAAATGAAAAAGCCGGCAAATAAAGCAACGGCAACAGCGGGGAAAACGATTCGTAGAATCATGCGTGATAAATGTAGATTACGCAAACATCGTTTCAGCGGGCTTAACTTTTTTTATCACGCGAGCCGTTTTATAACATCAAACAGAATCGTTTTATCTTCGGAAAACCAATGAAACAAATCCTTCTTTTCCTGGTGTTCATCACTGGCATCGCCTGCCAACTGCCCTCGACGAAAAAGCCAAAACGCACAATCACCAACACGAATGATTCGCTCGCTACCGGTTGGTATTATGTCACCGACAGCACCGGCTGGAAACGTACGCTGCTAAAAACGTCGGAAGAATATCATCTCGATCCGCAGCCCATTCTCACTGCACAGGACATCGACCGCATGGAGGTGGTGGAAGGACACAACGCGCCGCAGCCGTTTTACCTGCTCGTGATGTATTTCGATGCTGACGCAGCGAAAACGTGGAAGGACGCCACGCACAGGTATATCTTCAGGAAGCTCGCTTTCGTGATCGACAACCGCCTTGTGCATGTCGCCACCGTACAGTCAGGAATCGACGGAGGAGTAGCGGCAATCAATTCCGGCACGTACACAAAAGAAGAGCTGGAACAATTCAAATTTCAGATCGAAGCCGAACGTTAATGCATGGAGGCGGGCTTCCGGAAAACGGAACCGGGCTATCCCTGCCCGACAGGGTCATTCAGGCGGGCGCTATAAGTCCGTTGTCCTCCGGCCATCCGGGCTTCCGCTGCTATCCCTGCCCGAAAAAAAATCAGCGTGTTTGCAACTGAGCGAACGCAATCGGATGAGAAGTTTTTAACCACGGAGGAACGCAGAGGTTTGCACAGAGGAACACAGAGAAATAACACTTCGTGACCTCTGTGAAAAACCTCTGTGGCCCTTTGTGGTTTCCACGCGAAGCCGCTCCCGTTACTGCCGGCCTTTTTTCAACAACCACCCCACGCACGTTGCAAAATCGCTCACTTTTCCGCATCTTCACTTTAACCAACTCACACCGGCTTCCCGGCTAAAACAACACCATGAAAAAAATCCTACTCGCAGCATTCGTGCTCGTGTTGCCGTTTGTCCTGACGGCGCAGAGCGTTTTCTCAGAGTACCAGGACGGCAAGATCTGGTTCCGCGTCAAAGACGACGTGCGCACCAATCATTCCCTGCAGGAAGATCCGCACAACCTGCCGATGGAAACGCTGCCGTTCCTTTCCGGCATCAGCAAGCAGCATTCGCTGACGCACCTTTCGCGCCCGTTCTTCGCGGCAAAAACGTCGCCGGAACTTCAGCGCACCTTCCTGCTCGAATTCTCCGATGTCGCCAATGTCATGGCCATCATCAGCGAGCTCCGCGCGACCAACAGCGTGGATTACGCAGAGCGTGTGCCGCTCACCAATTCCACGCTCGCACCGAACGACCCGAGCTATTCTGCGCAATGGCATCTCGCCGTGGTGAACGCGTCATCCGCCTGGAACTATTTCAGCACCGGCTCCACGATCAAGATCGCGATCGTCGACAACGCCATCGATCGCACGCACCAGGATCTCTCCGGCAACCTCTGGACGAATCCCGGCGAAACGGCGAACAACAACATCGATGACGACGGCAACGGTTACATCGACGACATCAACGGTTACGACGTTGCCGACAACGACAACAACCCGAACCCGCCGAATACGTCGTTCGATCACGGCACGCATTGCGCAGGTATCGCCGACGCGAAAACGAACAACAGCATCGGTATTGCAGGCATGGGTTTCAGCTGCAAGCTCATGTGCGTGAAAGCTACCAGTAGCTCCGCTTCCGCAAGCTCCGTCACGAACGGTTACGACGGCGTTGTTTACGCAGTTGTTGCCGGCGCCGACGTGATCAGCATGTCGTGGGGCGGAACAGGAACGTCGACGACGGCACAGAACATCATCACCTGGGCCAGCCAGCAAGGTGCGGTGCTTGTGGCCGCTGCCGGTAACAGCAACACGAACACGATGTTCTATCCTGCCGCTTACACGGAATGCATCGCGGTTGCAGCCACCAACAGCAACGATACGAAAGCGAGCTTCTCCAACTACGGCAACTGGGTCGACATTTCCGCACCCGGCAACAACATTTACAGCACGCTTCCGTCGAACCAGTACGGCAACATGTCCGGCACGTCGATGGCTTGCCCGCTGGTGGCCGGCCTCTGCGGACTGATGCTTTCGCTCAACCCGTACCTCACACCGGCCGACGTACGCAGCTGCCTCACGTCAACGGCTGTCAACATCAACTCGATGAACAGCTCGTACATCGGGCAGCTCGGCGCAGGACGTATCGATGCAAACGCGGCGATGTCATGCATCAGCAGCACGCTCAACTGGCCTCCGAACGCGCTGTTCACAGCGAACGTTACGACGGTAACTGCAGGCGGACAAGTCACCTTCACCGATCAATCCGTTTACAACCCGACGTCGTGGACGTGGAGCTTCCCCGGCGGAACACCTTCTTCGTACAACGGGCAGAATCCTCCGGCCATCGTTTACAACACGCCGGGCACGTACAACGTTTCACTCACCGTCAGCAATGCCAACGGCTCTGACGTACAGACGAACACGAGCTACATCACCGTCATTGCAGCGAGCGGCTGCACGAAAGTCAACCTGCCGGCTCCTGCAGGATGGACGCCGACAAATTATTACACCGGCGCTTCTGTCGGACAAGACGGTTGGATCAACGGCATGAACGTCTATCTCGACAAAGAGAAAGCGATGTACTTCGATGCATCTGCCAGCCCGTACACGCAGCTCGTGAACGTGTGGGTTGCTTTCGGTCGCGCGTATTCCGCGAACCAGGCGAAGATCGTTCCGATGAAAATTTACGACGGCACGAGCGGTACGCCCGGCGCGCAGATCGGCTCGACGGTAAATGCGACGATGGGCGCGATCATGCAGGATGTTTCCGGCGGTTATTACACGGAATATTCTTTCGTGAATACGCCGGTTACGTTGCCCGCTTCTAAAAAATTCTTCGTGAGCATCGACCTCACCAACCTGCAGTGGACCGCAGGCACGCACGATACGCTTTCGATCGTCAGCAACTCCGCAGGACAAACGACGCCGTCTGCGATCTGGGAAAAACAAAGCGACAACAACTGGTACCAGTATACGACTGCAGGTTCCTGGAACCTCAGCGCGTCGCTCTACATTCACCCGTTCCTCACCGGCGCGAATTCCGTGGCCGCGATCACCGCTTCGCCGCTTACACTTTGCGCCGGCAACCAGGTTTCGTTCGACGCGACCGGCTCGACGTTCGAAGACACGCTGCTCTGGTATTTCCCGGGAACGAACCCCGTGATCTCGAACAACATTCAGCAGAACGTGATCTACAACACGGCCGGCAATTACCAGGCGATTCTCTACATCGTTGGCGGCGGTTGCCATCTTTTCGATTCTGCATTCGTCAACATCACCGTTAATGCCAACCCGGTGCTCGCGGTTACTGCAACGCCGAATACACCTTCGGTTTGTTCCGGAACGCCGGTTGCTTTGTCGGCGAGCGGCGCTTCCACGTACAGCTGGAGCCCATCGACGTTCCTGTCATCGACAACAACAGCCGCAACAACATCGACACCAACGACGAGCATCACTTACAACCTCACCGGCACCGGTGCGAACGGTTGCTCCAGTAACACGACGATCAACATCAACGTGGATAACGCGCCGGTCGGCAACATCGTGGAAAGCGCGACGACGGTGTGCGTGAACCAGCCGGTAGTGTTCGACGGTTCCGGCAGCTCCAGCGCGACTTCGTTCAGCTGGTCGTTCCCCGGCGGCACGCCTGCATGGCAAGGTCGGCGCTCTGCTCCAGTTGCATGATGTCCTTGCGCAGGCTGTCCTCGCTGGCAGTGCCCTCCCCCTGCGACGCGTGCTTGGTCGCGCTGGCCTGCTCGTGCAGGGTCATCACGC
>CAMLEF010000314.1 GCA_946478675.1 uncultured Flavobacteriales bacterium
GCAGATCCCGCTTTTCGAAACGTATTTCGGTTCCGCGATGCCCGAATATGCGCGCTCCGTCAAACAGATGCCCGACAGCTTCGTGTACATGGCCGGCTACGTGAATGAGCTTTCGCTCGCGCATACGAACGTGGTGCTGTACAAACTCGATGCGCGCGGCAATGTGCGCTGGCAAAAAACCTACGGCGACACGCTCGACGACAACGGGCTTTGTCTTGAGAAAACACGCGACGGAAATTTTCTGCTCTGCGGCGAAAAACAAACGCCTTCCAATCTCAACGACGGCATTCTCTACAAGATCGACACGAGCGGAAATGTACTCTGGTATAAAACCTACGGCGGGCCGCAATACGAATCGTTCAACCGCGTGGCCGAGCTTCCCGATGGAAAACTCGTGCTCGTCGGAACGCAAACCGATGCGGGCGGCTGGAACGGCATTTACGTGATGGTCACCGACAGCGCCGGCAACATGATCTGGACGGGCAATTACGGCGGCTCCGACAACGACATCGGCCACAGCCTGTGCGTGCTTCCCGACAGCGGCTTCGTCGTGTTCGGCGACACGCGCAGGGCCGGCGGCGATTACAACGTGGAAGGCATTCGCTTTACGAAGAACGGAACGGTGCTTTGGGACAGCACGTACACGTACAACGACACGGTGGCCGACGGTTGCCAGGGCGCCACGCTGCTCAGCGACGGAAACATCCTCATCTTCGGCGAGTCGGTTGCTTACGCCGGATCGTGGTTCGATTTCCTCGTGCAGAAGATCGACGTGAACGGCAATACGATCTGGTGGAAAAAAGTCGGCGGACCGAATCCCGATGCCGCGTTCTCGATGATCGAAGTGCCGGGCGGGTTTCTCGGAACGGGCTACAGCATGAGCTATTCGAGCGGGCCGAACAACATCATCGTTTTCAAAACCGATACGGCCGGAAATCTCCTGTGGGCGAATCCGTACGGCGGACCGAACATCGATATCGGTTACGAGATCATTCCTGCGCTCGGCGGCGGCTATTATGTGGGCGCAACAGCAAACGTTTCCGGCGACGATCAGTTCGGACTGCTGCACGTGGATGAAGGCGGCTGGGCGGGAATGCCGGAGCAATCTGCTGATGGAGAAGTTCGCCTGTACCCGAATCCGAACAATGGAAATTTCACCGTGCTGCTGCCGCCGAACAATTGTTCATCCGTTGTTGAAATCGTGAGCGCTGGCGGCGCGCTGGTTTTTTCGGAAGAGATCGCCGCCGGCACAACGCAAACTTCGTTGCAGGAAAAGCTCTCGCCGGGAATGTATTTCCTGCGCGTGATTTCCGGTAAAAACGTAACGGTAAAAAAGCTGGTCGTCGATTGATCAGCCGACGAGCGTGCCGCTGTTGCTGAGCAGTTCTGCGCCCACTACATCTTCCAGGTCGATCATCATGCCGATGGAATTGTTGTTGCGGTAGCTGCGGTTGAAACGTTCGTTGAGGCTGGCGAAATAATAACCGGGTCCGCCCGGCTGGGGTTTTTCCCAGATGACGCCAAACACTTCTTTTCCGGTCTTCAGCTTGAAACGACAGGGTTGGTCGTTGATGGCTATAAACTCTGCACGGGTCATTCGTTGGGTCCTTTTCTCAAAGTTCAACATTAAAACGCCGAAAGTCCAATTCTTGTTGCGCGTACTTTTTAACAGACTGCGCAAGCTGTTAATTGTTATTAACACAGAACGCCGGTTGTTGTTTATTCGCGGCGAAAACTATGCCATTACGTCTGGAAACGGCGTGGATGTGGGATGTTTGCCGCAGAGGCGCGGAGGGCGCAGAGAATACCTCCGCGTTCTCTGCGCCTCTGCGGCGAACGTTTTTTAAAAGAAAAGGCCGCTCAACAGAACGACCTTCTCTTTCTTCTTTTACAAAATCCGTTACGCTCCCGCCTCTTCCGCCGGCTGCGCAGCCAGCGCTTCCATGTCACGATCAAACAAATAAAGTCCGCCTTTTTCACCGCCAATCAGCCTGAGCTTGTCGAGTACTTTGCGGGCGAGCGCTTCTTCTTCGATCTGTTCCGAAACGTACCACTGCAGGAAATTGTGCGTCGTATAGTCGCGTTCTTTCAGGCAGGCTTCGACGAGCTTGTTGATCTCGCCGGAAACTTTGATCTCATGCTTCAGCACTTCTTCGAAAACCGCCTGCACGGATTTGAAATTTTTCGGCGGCTGCTCCAATGCGGGAACAACGGCTTTTCCTCCGCGTTCATTGACGAACTTCAGCAGCTTGAGCATGTGCATGCGCTCTTCGTCGGAGTGCTTGTAAAGAAACTGCGCGACGCCGTTCATGCCTTGCGTTTCGGCCCAGGAAGCCATGGCGAGATAATATTGCGAGGAGTTTCCCTCGAGGACAACCTGCTCGTTGAGGGCTTTTTGGATCTTTTCGGAAATCATCGGGTTATGGTTTAGGCGCCAAAGTTATAACATCACTGACTGTCAGGTTGGTTTTTTGTGACTTCACCGGTTGTTTCTGTTTATTCTACTTTATTTTTGCCGTGAACCAACTAAACCAAAATCCCACTATGAAAAAACCCCTTGCGTCCGCTCTCGCAGCGTTCATTTTCGCCACCATTTTCCTGGCATCCTGTTCACAGTTCGGTAACCTCGACGTACAGAAGCGCCATTACAACAAAGGTTTCTACGTTCACCGCAGCGAAAAACCGACCACGGTTGCTGCTGAAGAAAAAAACGTAACGATCGCTTCTTTCGATGCACCCGCGCAGCAGTCGCAGGAACCGGTAGCCGCTAAACAGGCTCCTGTTGAACAGGCACAAGCTCCCGCGGCCGTTCAGCAACAGCCCACGGTTACCACGAACAAAGCCGTTCGCGCAATTGCAAAAACGAAAGTGGCTGATCGCCCGGCTACCATCAGCCCGGTAAAAGCAGATGCTCCTGCTGTTGTTTCACAAGCGAAAAAAGCTCCTGCACAAAGCAGCGGCAAGCCGGACAAAGCGCTCCTGATCATCCTCGCGATCCTCATCCCGTGGCTGGCTGTCGGCCTCGCTACCGATTGGGACGTGAAGCAGCTGATCATTAACCTGCTGCTTTGCCTTACCTGCATCGGCGGCATCATCCACGCGCTCGTCGTGGTTAACCGCAATGCTTAATCATTGAAAAGGATTTTCTTTTTGATCCTGATCGGAGGGATGCTTATCACACCGGTGGTGCTGATAATGCTTCCCTCCGGTTTTTTTGACCAGGGCGAATCGATCTGCCCGTCTAAGCTGCTGTTCGGCGTTGAATGCCCGGGCTGCGGCATGACGCGCGCTACGATGCACATGATGCACCTCGAATTCACGCAAGCATGGGGCTTCAACCGGCTCAGCGTGGTCCTGGTTCCGCTATTGTTATTTTTCTACTTCAGCATCCTCGTACGTTTTATCCGCCGCGTCCGCAACAATGGCGAAAAGCTCCCGCGTGAAAAACAGCAGGCCGCAAAGTGACGCACATCAGGTTGTTTTCTTTCTTCCGTTGTAACTTTACTTGCATATAAACCAAACCTTCCCGCGATGAAAAAGCTCTTTCGTTCCTCTTCGATCGTTGTTTTCCTCTTTGCCGTAGCGTTTCTTTCTTCCTGCTCGCAGTTCGGCAACCTCGACATTCAGAAGCGCCATTACAATAAAGGCTTCTACGTTCACCGCAGCGAAAAGCACGACGCCGTTTCCGCTGAAGAAAAAACCATGAGCGCCGCAGTTACTGAAACCGCAACGGAAATTCAGCAGCCGGTTGCCGTGGAGGAAGCGTCTTCGACGCCCGTAGCTCAGCCGTCGCGCACTGTGGCTCTTCAGCAACAAGCTGCGGAAGAATCGAACCACGCTGTTCGTCCCGCTGTTGAAAAACCGGCGACGCATTCCACGACTATTGTTCCTGTAAAAATCAAAACGCCTGCGTCGATCGTTCTGCACGATCGCAAAGCGCCCGCCGGACAAGCAAGCGGCGACGTCGACCTGCTCATTCTCGTCATCCTGGCGATCCTGCTGCCGCCGCTGGCCGTGTTCCTGAAAGAAGGCGACCTCACAATGAACTTCTGGATCGACCTGCTGCTGTGCCTGCTCTTCTTCCTGCCGGGCATCATCTTCGCGCTGCTCGTCGTGTTCGACGTGGTTTAACACAAAAAGATTTTTTTTAGAAAGAGCCTCTGCTATTGCGCGGGGGCTTTTTCTTTTTGGTGTGGCATGCTTTTGCTGTTGTGTGAAAAACAAACAGACAATTACGCACCCATGAAAACACGTACTTTCTTATTCGCGATCGCTACCGCCTTTCTTTTTTCCGCCTGCAACGTCCTCGACAATTTACAGGTTGAAAAACGTCACTACGGCAAAGGATACTACGTGCACCTGCGGAAAGACCGCCAGACGGAACCCGTAGCTGCTGCACAGGCCGACAACACGACGCCCGCGCCGCCGGCTGTTGAGGAAAAACCTGCCGCTGCCGGGGAAAACGCACCACGCACTTCACCGCCCGCGCAAGCACCCGCGCCCGCGCCGCCTGCAACATCAACAGAAAAATCTTCCGTTCCGGAAAGCTCGCCTCCGCATCACACGGCCGTTGCCGACGCTTCTTCACAGGAAACGTTCGTCATGCATGAACATCCCGGCCCCGCCGATGATGGTGATGCTGCAGTCGTCTTGTTGTTGCTGATCATTCTCGCGATCCTGTTGCCGCCGCTGGCTGTTGCGCTGAAAGAAGGCTTGACCGTGCGCTTCCTGCTCGACCTGATCTTCTGGCTGCTCGGTTATGGCTTTATCTTCTTCGTCGCCGGCGGTTATATTTATCTCGGCATCTTCGGACTGATCGCCATTATCTATGCGCTGCTGATCGTGCTGGATGTAATCTAGTGGGGGTGCGAATTACGAATCATTACGAATATACGAATCGCACACTCCAACACATGTCATTCGTATATTCGTATTGATTCGTTAATTCGTGACCCGCTCCCCTGCCAATGCAATCGGCTCCTTCACTTGATACCCTTGCGTTCCCGCCACAATTGATTGAACGACTTCGGGGCCACTGCGGGTAATTCTCTCCGGTCGCCCCAGGATTTGCGGAAGAACTGGCGCAGCATAAAATTCTTCAGCTTCGCGCCGCCTTTATCCATCTTGCCGCGCTTGAGCATCGCGCCTTTCCAGAAGAACCACATCACGTTCTCCGTCTTCGTGGCGTAACCCGAAGCCATCGCATCGCGGCGATTGTAGAGTAATAATTTGTGCAGGTCGATCCTCACCGGGCAGGCTTCCGTGCATCGTCCGCATAACGTAGACGCGTAGCCGAGATGCGCGAAGGAATTGTTTCCCGTCATCGAAGGCAGCATCGCCGAACCG
>CAMLEF010000315.1 GCA_946478675.1 uncultured Flavobacteriales bacterium
AATGCCGACCGAAACGCTTTCGTTGCATTTGTAATTGACTTCGAGCCAGACTTCGCCTGTTGCATTGAGCGCAAAGGCGGCGCCGGAACGGCCGATCCACATGGCGGAATCGGAGCTGGCGGCTCCGCAAACGACATAGCCGTAACCGCCCTGACCCGGCATTTGCTGCGCGGGGTCGGTACCGCGGCGAAAGAGCGGAGGATTGTAACTGGCATCCGTGATAATGCCGATGCCGGCAGAATTATTAAAGTCCTCCGACCAAACGGTGGTGATGGCCGGGAAATAATCGACGCTGAGGCAATTCAGATCGGTGGTCTGCGTGCGGGTGAGCGTAACGTCGCCTTCCCATCCTTTATAGAAAGGAAAGATGGCGCGGGTAGAGGAGAGGCCGTTCTGCTTAATGCCGGCGCGGATGATGAAATGGTGCGTTCCTTCTGCAAGGACCGGAACGGTGCATGGCAATTCAAAACCGCCGATCAGCGTGCCGTCCATGAAGATCCACGCGTCGGTGATCTTGCCGGTGGAACCGTTCACCGTCATGCAGTCAATATGTACATAAGAAGGAATGTCTTCGGCGGGGTCCAACACACGGCAGCCGGTCACGCAACCGAAAAAAATTGCGCCGGCTAATACTTTGAATAAGTTCACAGCTAAACGTTGTTTCATGCAGGGCCCACGTGAAAAACGCTGTGATCAGGCGTTTATTGTGTGGCCGGGCGCAAAATTACCGTTCTGCCCGAGCTGGTCAATTATTTTATGCGCAACATCGAGGGCCTTGAAGCCGTCGTCGATGGAAACCAGCGGGCGGGTATTGGTGAGGATCGACTGCGCGAACGTTTCCAGCTCCATCTTAATGGCATTCACCGGCTCCGTTTTCGGCGATTCGAAAATGATCTGCTTCTGTCCTTTGCCGGGGCCGAGATCGATCATCATCGCCAGCGGATCGGGCTCGCCTTCGACGTTCTTCATGCGCACGACGCTGACGGTTTTGTCGAGGAAATCGACGGAAATATAGGCGTCGCGGCGGAAGAAGCGGGATTTGCGCATGTTCTTGAGCGAGATGCGGCTGGCCGTAAGATTGGCCACCGCGCCGTTGTCGAACTCGATGCGGGCGTTGGCGATGTCGGGCGTTTCGCTGACGACCGCTACGCCGCTCGCGCTGATCCGGCGGATGTTGGCTTTCACGAGGCTGAGCACAACGTCGATGTCGTGGATCATCAGGTCGAGGATCACGGAAACGTCGGTGCCGCGCGGGTTGAACTGCGCCAGGCGATGCGTCTCGATGAACATCGGGTTGTCGAGCATGTCTTTTGCGGCGAGGAACGCGGGATTGAAACGTTCGACGTGCCCGACCTGCACTTTTACGTTGGCTTCGGTGGCCAGCTGCATCAGGAGCTTGCCTTCGGCGACGGTATGCGTGAGCGGTTTTTCGATAAAGACGTGCTTCGACTGCCGGATCGCTTTCTCCGCATTTTCAAAGTGATATAAAGTCGGGGTAACGATATCGACCGCATCGCAGGCGGCGATCAGCTCTGCGGCGGAGCTCCAGGCTTTCACACCGAATTCGGCAGCCACTTTTTCGGAGGCGGCAGGATCGGGGTCGAAAAAACCCAGCAGTTCGAACGCAGGAATTTCTTTCAGCAGGCGAAGGTGGATCTTCCCGAGATGTCCGGCGCCCAATACCCCGATTTTTAACATAGACCTTTTAATTTCTTGCAAAAATAGGAGTCCGCTTCCCCCGCGCTTTGCCGTAGTTTCGCAATATATCAACAGGGTTGTGTTGTTTGGAAGTGACGAGGATCAGTCCGCAGGTTGTTCGCGATCATCATTTGGAAGGATTGCAACGAACATATTTGCGGCATGATAATCGGTTGGCTCTCCATATGCCCCTCGTTGAGTTCTAATAAAAGGAAAGCGATGCAGGATACATACAGGCATAAAGGATTGCGCAGGAAGCTCGTTGAAGAAGTGCGTTCGAAAGGAATTACCGATGAAAAAGTGCTGCAGGCGATCGACAGGATCCCGCGACATTTTTTTATGGATGCCGCTTTTCTCGAATTCGCTTACCAGGACAAAGCGTTCCCGATCGGTTCGGGGCAAACCATTTCACAACCTTATACAGTCGCTTTTCAGACGCAGCTGCTGCAGCTGAAGAAAGGCGAGAAAGTGCTGGAGATCGGCACCGGTTCCGGTTACCAGACGGCGGTGCTGCTCGAATGCGGCGCGCGTGTGTATACCATCGAGCGGCAGAAAGCGCTGTTCGATAAAGTGAAGCCGTTGCTGAATACGATGGGCTACTTCCCGAACTTCTTTTACGGCGACGGTTATAAAGGATTGCCAACTTTTGCGCCCTACGATAAAATATTAGTGACGTGTGGCGCGACATTCATTCCCGGAAGCCTCGTTGATCAGCTGAAGCCCGGTGGCCGCCTGGTGATCCCGGTCGGAGAAGGCGATGTGCAAACGATGACGTTGCTTGAAAAATTACCTGACGGACAAACCGTTACACAACAGATGGGACAATTTCGTTTTGTGCCGATGTTGGGAGAAAAGGCATGGAAGTAGTTTATTAACAGAAAGCCGTGAAAAAGTAGGCGATTGTTAATAACAGACAATAGAATAAGAATTCAATACCTTTGACAACGGTGTACAATTGTATGCCATAACCTAAACAAGTAAACCAAAACCACACTTATGAAAAAATCTGCACTCCTCGTAGCTGCACTGGCGTTTGGCGCGACCTCTGCCTTCGCTCAGCTTGAGTCGAAGAAAGGTGAAGCTTATCTCCCGGAAGCTGGCGATTGGGCTATCGGATTTGATGCGACTCCTTTCCTTCAGTACTTCGGTAACATGGCAAATGCGGGCAATAACAACGGTGGTCTTTCTACCGGCTGGACGAACCCCTATGGCATGATCACCGGCAAAATGTATGCTTCTGAAACGATGGCTTACCGCGGTATGCTCCGCATTGGTTTCGGCAGCCAGAAATGGGTAAACCCGGTTGTTGACGACGCGTCGACCTCCACCCCCCCGGCAATGAAAGAAGACGAACTCAAGCATTCCTACAACTTCATCGGTCTCGGTGCAGGTGTTGAAATGCGTCGCGGCAAAACCCGTCTCCAGGGTTACTACGGCGGCCAGTTCATGGTCATGTTCGGTGGTTCGAAAGACAGCTACACCTATGGTAACGCTTTCTCTTCAACCGATCCGACCCCGACCACGACCGTTGACTTCACGACCGGCACGACCGCTAACGTAGGTTTCCGTACCACCGAAGCGAAGTCAGGCACGATGATGGGTCTCGGTCTCCGTGGCTTCATCGGAGCTGAATACTTCATTCTTCCGAAAGTATCCCTCGGCGCTGAATACGGCTGGGGTCTTGCTTTCATGTCTCAGGGCGCTGGTTCTTCCACGACCGAAGCATGGAACGGTACCGGCACGACGACCACGACGGTTGACACCGGCCACTCGTCCAGCTTCTCCATCGACACCGACAACGCTGCTTTCGGTGCTGGTGCTTCTGGTGCGATCCTCGTACACTTCCACTTCTAGTCGAAGCTGGTTGCAAAATAAAAAAAGCTGTCCCTTCGGGGGCAGCTTTTTTTATTTTTGGTTCGTGCTGAACAAAACTACCCCATCCCTGTTTCTCTTTATTATCCTGCTGCTTCCTGTCCGAATGATAGCGCAATGGGATACGCTCACTTATGCAGATGGCAAGGTGATAAAAGCCCGGATGTTCGCCGGCTCTTCGGAAGGTTTGCCCCGCTTTTTTGCCAGCGCTCGCTTCTGGGGAGAAGCTGAAGCATTTTACATTGAACCTCGGATCGGGCAATTAGGAGTCGGCGCTTATGCCGGAAAATTTTCGCCTGAAAAAGCTAACCGGGTGCAGGCCGATGCCATGCTGTTTGCCTTCAACTTGAAGCAGCTGACTAACGGCGCGTTGGGACTGGATCATGTCGGGGCTTCGGTATATTATGTACAGGTTTCCGATATCATAAAAACCTTCCATATCGGTCTTCATGGCGGGATTGCGAAGAAAACGTACGGGGAGGACTTGCGCGTTCCTGTATTGAAAAATCAAACGAAGTACGAGCTGTCTGATTTTTCTGCGGTCGAAAATTCGTTTGGCTTAGGAATGGTTTTCCGGAAGGGGATCATTTGCGGTATTCTGACGGAGAGCAGTACGCTGGACAATGCTGCTATAAAAGAGTATCGGTACAGGTTGCTGATGGTTCGCGTTACCGCCGATTTGCTGTATTATAACGGCTTTAAGTATGTAGAGAAACGAGTGGCCGGTCCTCCTACGGATCCTGTCCAAGCAAGTGATCTTACTTTTAGCCGTAAGGGCTGGCGGTTAATGGCAACAGGCTACTGGCGTTCTGCTGGGCGAACCATTAGCGGCCAGCATTATTTCGGAGCCAGCATGGAGCTGGGTTTTGAACACGTCCTCTACGGAAAGTTTAACGAATCAGGCGTTTATTTTGTCTGGGGGCTCGGTGTGACCTATGGCTTCAAGCAAAGCTTCAGGACGGTTAATCGCCGTCTGCATGTGCTGCCTTCCATAGGAAAAGCAAAACGAAGCGGGATATTCGGTTGAGATTCGCCTACTTGAACCGTCTCGCCGTCTCCCGCTGCAAGTCTTTTTTCTTGAGGTCTTCGCGTTTATCGAAAAGCTTTTTTCCTTTTGCCAGTGCAATTTCCAGCTTGGCCCAGCCTTTTTCGCTGATGAACAAACGCAGCGGCACGATGGTAAGGCCCTGGTCTTTCAGCTTTCCTTCCAACTTGCGCAGCTCGTGTTTGGCCAGCATCAGCTTGCGGTCGCGTTTGGGCTCGTGGTTGTAATACGTGCCCTTGTCGTATTCGTTGATCTGGATGTTCCGCACGATCAATTCTCCGTTCACGAAAACGCAAAATCCGTCGGTGATATTCGCTTTGCCCATCCGGATAGATTTGATCTCGGTGCCGGTCAATACCATTCCCGCGACGTATTTGTCGAGGAACGCGTACTCGAAAGAAGCGCGCTTGTTCTTAATATCGATGGATGCCGGAAGGCTCATGCCGCACTAAATTAAAAAAGCAATCCGAAGATTGCTTTAAGTGGTGCCCAGGGAGAGACTCGAACTCTCAAGTCAGTGAAGACAACGGCTTCTGAGACCGCAACGTTTACCAATTTCGCCACCTGGGCATTAAAAGAATTCAAAAAAAATGCTGAATTCTGAACTCGTTTTTCCGGAAAACCGGTACTCAAAAACTCACAATTCAGCAATGAAATGTGCCCAGGACTGGATTAGAACCAGCACGCCAAAGGCGCCACCCCCTCAAGATGGTGCGTCTACCAATTT
>CAMLEF010000316.1 GCA_946478675.1 uncultured Flavobacteriales bacterium
GCACGCCTGCCTCGACGTTTTCATGAATGAGCCCAAACCGCTGAAAGACCTTCTCACGCACGAGAAGATCTCCCTCACGCCGCACATCGGCGCATCCACAGAAGAAGCGCAGGAACGCATCGGCATCGAGCTCGCAGAAAAAATCATCAGCGCACTTTCCTGACGCACACAGTCTGCAGGTGGCAGTCTGCAGATTATACTTGCAACTGCAATCTGCCGACTGCAAACTGCCGACTGACTCATGGCGACCATCATCCCCTTTTGCGGCATCCGCCCGACGCGCGACAAAGTGCAACTCGTCGCTTCGCGTTCGGTGGATAACTATTCCCGCGGCGACCTGAACGATAAGCTGCGCGGAAACCCGTACACGTTCCTGCACGTGATCCATCCCGACTTCAACGACGGGAAGCGCTCCAAGCCCGGTTCGCCCGAGCGGTTGCGCAAGATCCGCGCGCAGTACGAAACGTTCCGCGAAGAAGGGATTTTCGAGCAGGATGGAACACCCTGCTATTACGTGTACCGCCAGCGGAAACTCGGCAACACGTTCACCGGCATTATCGCCTGCACGAGCATCGACGACTATTTCAACGGCGTCATCAAGATCCACGAGCAAACGCTCACCGAACGCGAAAAGAAGCTGAAAGATTACCTCGAGGTCTGCGAATTCAACGCCGAGCCCGTGCTCTTCTGCTATCCCGATCACAAAGGCATCGAAGCGATCACCGCGAAAACCATTGCCGTACGCGCCGAATACGATTTCACTACCACTGATCGCGTGCGCCACGAACTCTGGGTAATCAGCGATCCGCGCGAAGTTTCCGCCCTGCAGGAATATTTCTCCAGCGTGCCCGCCGTGTACATTGCCGACGGACATCACCGTTCCGCTTCCTCCGCGCTGCTTGGTCAGTCGCGCAGGGAAAAAACGCCCGGCTACACCGGGAAGGAACCCTGGAATTATTACCTCGGCGTTTTCTTCCCCGAATCGCAGCTGAAGATCTTCGATTTCAACCGCGTCGTCAAAGACCTGAACGGGCTCTCCGAAAAAGAATTCCTCACGAAGCTCGAAGACGATTTCATCGTGACGCCGCACGGACAAACCATTTTCCGTCCGCAGCAGAAACACACGTTCAGTCTTTATCTCGACAACAGCTGGTACGAGCTCGCGCTGAAAAAAGGCGTTGCGCACGATGAAGAACCCGTCGAATCGCTGGACGCGTACATTCTCACGCAGCGTATCCTCTCGCCCATCCTCGGCATCCACGATCTGAAAACCGATCCGCGCATCGGCTTCGTCTCCGGCATCAAAGGCGCCGAAGAGCTGAAGAACCAGGTCGACAACTGGAAATTCAAAGCCGCGTTCGGATTGTATCCCGTGCAGATGGACGAGCTCAAGCGCATCGCCGATTCCGGCAACATCATGCCGCCGAAAACCACCTGGGTGGAACCGAAAATGCGCAGCGGCCTCGTCATTTTCTCATTGGAGAAATGATTCGAAAATTTCAAACGGTATTAAGAGTGAATGGTTAAATGAGGCTCTTCCTGCGAAAGAATTTTTGAATCTTTGAATCATTGAATTTTCAATATGTCCATTGAGCAGAACATCCTCGCATTAAAGCAGCAGCTTCCCCCGCAAGTAACGCTCATCGCCGTTTCCAAAACGAAACCCAACGAAGCGGTGCAGGAAGCCTACGACGCCGGCCAGCGCGACTTCGGCGAAAACCGCGTGCAGGAACTCGCTCCGAAATACGAGACGCTGCCGAAAGACATCCGCTGGCACCTGATCGGGCATCTGCAGTCGAACAAAGTCAAATACATCGCGCCGTTCGTTTACATGATCCATTCCGTCGACAGCGAAAAACTGCTGGCGGAGATCGACAAACAAGCTGCGAAGAACCAGCGCATCATCCCCGTGCTCCTGCAGATCTTCATCGCGCAGGAAGAAACCAAATTCGGTTTTTCGCCGGAAGAAGCGGAAGCCTTATTGACGGGCAACATCGCGCAACGCTATCCCAACGTTCGTATCGAAGGACTCATGGGCATGGCCACCAACACCGACAACGAATCGCAGGTCCGCAGCGAATTCCGTCAGCTCAAAACATTTTTCGAAAAGCTGAAAACGCAGCACAGCAGCATGCACATTCTCTCGATGGGCATGAGCAGCGACTGGCCGCTGGCCGTGGAAGAAGGCGGCACGATGATCCGCGTCGGCAGCAGCATTTTCGGTTCCCGGTAATTCATAAGATTTTTTTGGCGGGCTCCCGAAAGCGTTCGGGACCGGGCTATGCGCTGCAAGTCCTCGCCCTCCCGAATGCTTTCGGAAGGGACTGCGGGCTTTCCGCTTCTATCCCTGCCCGACTTCGCAGGAGGCGGGGCCTGAACAGATTTAAATTCATCAGCAGCAGATTGGAAACCGAAGCAATCAGAAGTGCAGGCAGCAGGATGTCGCCTTCAGGAAAATCGGAGCAACGGAATTTCCCAAAGAAGCGAAGGAAGCTCCTCGTAATTACGCATTGGCAGCAACAAGAGGAACACGCAACCTGTTCAGCAAAATGCAAGACGCCAAAGGTTTTAAAAACCTTTGGCGTCTTGCAATCCTCTTTTCAAAACCCCGCCCCCTTTTCCGAATTCCCGCATATCGTACCTTTGCACCATGAGCAAGAAACACGAGGACGAAGACAACGCCAACCCGCAGCCCATCTACCACGAAACGGAAAATTTCAGCAGCGCTTATTTCGGCCAGGTCCCGGAGCATCTCCAGCCCACCGAAGGAAAAGCCGACAAGCAGCTGATGGCGAACATCGTCTCGCTCATTACCGATCCCCGCAACCGCGAGTACAAAGAAGATGCGCTCGCTTTGCTCCGAAAGCATGACGCCCGTCAATTACTGGTGGATATGCTCGGCATGAAAGAATATGCAAAGTACCGCAAGGAGCTTCTGGAGACCTGCTGGGAAAGCGGTTTGGATTTCAGCAACTGGCTGCCCGTGTTTGTAAATTTTGTGTTTGATAAAGATGACGAAATTGTACTCGAAGCCTCTACCGTAATTTCCGAAATGCCAGGTCCTTTTTCCCCTGAGAACCTTGCCATATCAGTTGAAAAGTTAACCGCATTCCCCGCGGAACATGCACTTTATCCGATGGTTTCTACCATTCATCGAAAAATTTTAGCCACCGAATAATTACATAAGTAGCTTTATTACAGTACATTAACTCCAAATTAAGACACAACCGACTGACCCACAATCAGATACCGAGTTGTTAACAATTTCGCATTTGTAAAACGTGCTGTTTTACATTTGCGTGGCATCAGATTCCACACAGAGTACACACTAAAAATCAGACCATGAAGAAAATCTTTACTGCTTTACTGCTGGTAATGATTGGAGTCGTGTCGTTCGCCCAAACGACAGTCACCATCACGGCCACAGGAACAACCGGGTCCTATAATACAGGGTCCGTTGACAACACAGGCGTAAAAAATGATGGTAACATGACTACCATCAACTCCTCGACAAACAGAGGATGGGCAAAATTTGACCTGTCTTCCATTCCCTCGGGAGCAATTATTGTTTCGGCCAACGCGGTATTCACAACGTATACGAGTACCAGCAGTAGCGCAACCAATAACATTTACGGCTTTACCGGCGACCCTGCCGTTATGAGCGGAACTGCGCTGTACACAGCCTGTGGCAGCGGCAGCAGCTTTAACGCTACGTCCTGGACGGCAAACGCAGTGCTCACGAAAACGATCAACTCTACGGGGTTGACCTTTATTCAGAACAATTTCGGAGGTTTTATGAACCTCGGCTACGTTCGCGGCAGCACCAACACGTATAACATTTACGGTTATCCGCAGGCTGGTTCCGAACCGCAGCTGGTCATTACCTATAACGTTCCGCCGGCATGCGCAGGTACACCCGCTCCCGGTGCGACCAACGCTTCCGCAACAAGCGTTTGTCCTTCGACGACCGTCAACTTTAACCTTCCTTCGCTGACCGCAGCCCTTGGTTATACCTATCAATGGCAGTCGTCGCCGGATGGCATCACCTGGACGAACATCGCAGGAGCAACGGCTTCAACCTATTCCTCTACCTTCAGCGCTACGACTTACATCCAGTGCATTGTAACCTGCACCAACTCCGGCCTCAACGCCAACTCTACGCCGGTTATGATCACCGTTAACTCTTTCCTTGCCTGCTACTGCACCAGCAACGCAACCAGCACAGCGGATGAAGATGTCTTCAACGTAACGCTGGGGTCACTGAGCAACACGTCTTCCTGCTCAACCACAGGTGGCGGTAGCTCTATCCTGAATGAATACTCAGATTTCACTGCTGTAACGGCTCCATCGCTGGGCCAGTCTGCTACCTACAGCGGCTCTATAGAAGTTGGTACATGCGGCGGTAACTACAACAACTGCGTAGCGATGTATGTCGACTACAACCAGAACGGATCATTCTCCGATCCGGGCGAACAGGTCTATGTTTCTTCCGCATCTACGAGCGGCCCGCACATTGAATCCTTTAACGTAACGATCCCGCTCTCTGCAACGCCCGGCACCACCCGTATGCGTGTAATTTGCGTAGAGACGTCGACTCCCTCTTCGATCACCCCCTGCGGCACTTATTCGTTTGGCGAAACCGAAGACTATTTCGTGAACATCGTTGCGGCTGTTGCTTGCGCAGGTACTCCTTCCCCGGGCGCGACCTCTGCTTCTTCTACCAACGTTTGCGCAAGCACGCCTGTCAGCTTGTCGCTGCCTTCGTTGTCGCCTGCTACTGGTTACACTTATCAGTGGCAATCTTCACCGGATAACATCACCTGGACGAACATCGCCGGTGCTACCAACTCTACTTACACGACCACGATCTCTGCGAATACCTACTTCCAGTGCATTGTAACGTGTACGAACTCCGGCCTGAACGCAACCTCCACCCCGGTGCTCGTAAACCTCAACCCGTATCTCAGCTGCTATTGCACCACCAGCCTGGCGTCGTACACAAGTGATGAAGACGTTTTCAATGTCACCTTCGGCTCGCTGAACAATTCCTCTACCTGCGCTACTACGGGAACCACGGGGTCGGTGTTGAACTGTTACTCCAACTTTACGAATATCACCTCGCCGACTGTCGCACAAAACCTGACTTATCCGTTCTCGGTAGAGGTCGGTACCTGCGGCGGCAACTATAGCAACTGTGTTGCGATTTATATCGATTACAACCAGAACGGCTCACTTTCCGATCCGGGTGAACAGGTTTATCTTTCTTCCACCTCCACCACTGGCCCGCACATCGAATC
>CAMLEF010000317.1 GCA_946478675.1 uncultured Flavobacteriales bacterium
GCGCGCGGGGAGTAGACGGCGCCGAGGCGGTAGCCGTCGACGAGGAGCACGGCGTCGCGCTGGAGGAGGGAGTCGAGCGGGGCGAGGGCGCGCCGGTCGGGGAGGAGGCGCGCGGTTTTCGGCCGGTCGAGCAGTTCCGTCGGATCGGTGTTGGTGACGTTTTCGAGAATGAGGAAATTATAAAACGCATGCAATCCCGAAATGATCCGCGACTGCGAAGTAGCCGACATGCCGAGCTCGTTGATCCACTTCAGGAATTCACGCAGGTGTTCCGTGCGGATCTCGGTGGCCGAAAGGTCGAGCTTTTTGAATTCGAGAAACTGGATCAGCTTTTCAATATCGTGCGCATACGCCTCCACCGAATTCGGCGAAAGCGATTTCTCCAGCTTGAGGAAGCTGCGGAACCCGGCGATATCTGCTTTCCAGCTCAATTACAGTTCAACGTTTAGGGTTCAAAGTTTGTTTTTTTGAAGAGAACTTTGAACATTGAACCCGAAACTTTGAACTATTTTTGGAAATGCGCATCCTCATTCTCAACGGACCTAACCTCAACCTGCTCGGCAGGCGCGAACCGGATATCTACGGCCGCAATTCGTTCGAGGAATACCTCGCGGAACTGAAGAACCTCTTCCCGCACATCCATTTCGATTATTTCCAGAGCAACGTGGAAGGCGAGCTCATCAACAAGCTGCACGAATGCGGCTTCACGCACGATGGCATCATCTTCAACCCCGGCGGTTACACGCATACTTCCGTCGCCATCGGTGATGCCGTAGCAGCCATCCAGGCGAAAGTGGTCGAAGTACACATCTCCAACATTTTCGCGCGCGAAGAGATCCGCCACACGTCGTTCGTTGCCCCGCATTGCGCCGGCAGCATTTCCGGTTTCGGATTAGACGGCTATCGTCTCGCCGTCCACAGCTTCGAAATGCCGATGTAAACGCGGGGAGCATGTGTGCTTAAGTGCCTCAAGTGTCTTAAGTGGTCGAGCTCATTCTCCCACCGCACTGCAGCAATTCCCTGTTTAGCAGTTATAACCAACAGGTGGAAATTCTTCCCCATTCCCATCTCGTTTTTCCATCGCAGGAAGTGCATAATCCGCAGCTTTTCCATGCAGATTGCGCAACACGGTAGAGCGGCGTGTTTTTTGCCCTTACCTTTGTCATATGCTTATCGATGTCCCGAAAACCAACCTGAAACGTGTCGTCATCATCGGCGGCGGATTTGCCGGGCTGGAGCTTTCCAAGCAACTGCACAACCACTTCCAGGTGGTGATGATTGATAAGAATAATTTTCACACCTTCCAGCCGCTGCTGTACCAGGTGGCCACTGCCGGCATCGAGCCCGATTCCATCGTTTACCCGCTGCGCAAAGTGTTCAAAGGCTATGAGCATTTTCATTTCCGCATGGCCGGCGCGCACGAGGTAAAGCCCGATCAAAATCTCCTGCACACCAGCATCGGCGATATTCACTACGATTACCTCATTCTTGCCACCGGCTCCGACACCAGCTACTTCGGCATGGAACGTCTTCGCCAGTACAGCATGCCGATGAAATCCGTGCAGGAAGCGCTCGACCTCCGCAGCTGCATCCTCCAGAATTTCGAGACCGCGCTCATCTCGCCCGATCAGAACGAACGCGAAGCGCTGATGAATTACGTGATCGCAGGCGGCGGTCCGACAGGCGTGGAGCTGGCCGGCGCGCTGGGCGAGCTGAAGAAGCACGTGCTGCCGAACGATTATCCCGAGCTCGATTTCCGCCAGATGAAGATCACGCTCATCGAAGGCGGCCCGCGCATTCTCGGAACGTTCAAAGAAAAAGCCGGCGAAAAAGCCAAAGGTTATCTCGAAGAGCTCGGCGTAAAAGTCCTGCTCAACACGCGCGTCACCGATTACGACGGCAGCACCGCCACCACGCACGAAGGCGCAACGCTTCATACGAAAACGCTCATCTGGGCAGCGGGCGTCATGGGCGTTTCCGTTCCCGGCATCCCGAAAGAAGCCATACAGCCCAACGGCCGCATCACCATCGATGAATACTGCCGCGTGCAGGGCACGAAAAATATTTTTGCCGTTGGCGATGCTGCGCTGATGAAAACGCCGGAGTATCCGAAAGGCCATCCGCAGGTGGCGCAGGTCGCTATTCAAATGGGAACGCGGCTCGGCAAAAACCTCTGCTGCGGCGACGACCCGAAGGCCTGGAAAAAATTTGAATACCGCGACAAAGGTTCCATGGCCACCATCGGCCGCAACAAAGCCGTCGTGGAAAGCAAGATCGTGACCACGCAGGGCTTCATCGCCTGGCTGCTGTGGATGTTTGTGCACCTGATCGCGCTCGTTGGTTTCCGCAACCGCCTCGTCGTTTTCTTCAACTGGCTGGGCAACTACTTCAGCTACGACCGCGGCATGCGCCTCATCATCCGACCCTTCGAGAAGAAAAACAACGTATGAGCCGTATCGAATCCATTAGCCCCCGCGCATCGTTCACGCGTAAAGAGGACGAACTCAGCATCGTCATTTCCTCCGGCGCCGATCAATCCAAAGCCAAAATTGTAGGCGCTATTTTATTGCTCTGGCTCATCGGCGGCGGTGTCGTCATCAGCAGCTATTTCACCATGACCGACCAGCGCTCGAAAGTGATGCTGCTCGTGTGGCTGGCGTTCTGGCTCTACTTCACGTACGTCATGGCCAAAGCCTTCGCCTGGCATCGCAAAGGAAGAGAGATCCTCAAAGTGCGCGGCGGAAAGTTCTACTACAAAAAAGACACGAACGGCCGCGGCTGGGTGCAGGAGTACCCGCTCGAAAGCATCAAAACGCTCCAGCCCACCGAAGACAAATCCGCCACCTGGATCTCCCGTTTCGGTGGCGATTACTGGTCGACGGATTGCGACTCGTTACGTTTCCAATCGATGGGAAAAGAAATTGCCCTCGGCTTCCGTCTCACCGAAAAAGAGCGTGAACGCATCACGAAGCTCTTGCGGCAGGAATTGAAAGGATTGAAGATTGAAGATTGAAGGATTCTTAAGTGCCTCAAGTGCCTTAAGTGGTCACCCGTCTTTCCCATTTGAAATCCGTATTGCCAGGTGAAGCACGAAAACATCGGGAAGCAAAAGAATCAATCGGCAATTTTCAAATCACCTTCTCCATCTTATAATGCTGAATTATATCCCACAGCTTAAAGCTCTTCTCCACTACAGCATACCCCAGCGATAAATAAAACGGCACCGCATTTTCCCGCGCCTGCAGCACGATCTTTTCAATGCCGTCCTTCTTCGCTTTCTCTTCGAGATAATTCATCAGCGCGCGTCCCACGCCTTTGCCCTGCTGGTCTTCGCGCACCGCCATAAAACGCACCTGCGCTTCCTTCTGCGAATTCTGCTGCAACCGCGACACGCCGACGCAAGCGCCGGTTTCGTCTTTCGCCATCACGTGAAGCGCAAGATCTTCCTGGTCATCTTTCTCTGTACCCCGCGGATGTCCCCATGGCGCACGCAGAATTTCCCAGCGCAACAGGTAATACTGTTCAAACTCTTCCGGTGTAGTCGGCTCAAGAATTTCCACGGGTTACGAATTACGAATCTTTACGAATATACGAATGAGGAGGCGGACTGTTCCTGGATTTGCGTTGGTGCTAATAGGAGGGAGAGTGCGAATTATGAATGGTTACGGATACCGCGAATCTATAGCATGAATGTTACGGATTATAGCGTTCCGCAGCCCTGGAAGGCATTCGTATATTCGTAAAGATTCGTAATTCGCACCCCTTAGAATTTAGGGTGGGTCTTCTTGATCTTGCCGATCTTGTAGTTCACCGTGATGTGCATGAACATGTACGCGTCCTTGTGTCGCGAATCGCCGCGCTGCTGGCCGGGGCCCGTTACGGAGATGCCGTCAACAACAGGAATCTGCCCGAGATTCGGGTCGGCGAAATGCACGGCCATGATCTGGTCGACGTAATTGGTTTGTGCGGCGGCAATCTGCGCGGGATCGTAATACACGGTGCTCACGTCGTCGATATAATCGGTGATCGTCAGGCGGAGGCCGTATTCAAGACCGATGCTCCACTGCTTGTTCAGGCCGTATTTCATGCCGAAACCCATCGGGAAACAAAGGCTGTAACGCGAATACATTTTCGTGCCGGCTTTCAGTCCTTCTCCTTCGGTGCGATAGGGGCGCAGGTCGTACCATTTACCGTTGAAATAGCCTTTCGGGTTGTAATAAAAGCCACCGATGCCGAGGAAGCCGTAACCCTGGATCTCGAGGTGTTTCCAGCCTTTGACTTTCTTGTATTTGTAAACGTGTCCCGGGCGCTCTTTCGTGACGTACAGCTCCATCACCGCCGAGAATTCGAAAATGTTCGATTTGAAATTCAGGTTCCGGTTCATCCGGTACTTCTCCTGCGTGAGCGCATCGTCGCCGGTCACTTTGCCGTACCCGAGATTCGCGCGATAGCCGAGCCAGCGGTCTTTGCGGTAACGCACATGCACGCCTACGGCCGGGCGGGTCAGCGACATTTCAAGGTCACGGACGAAGTGTGTGCCTACCTGGTTGGCGCCGCCGAGATCACCGAGAAAGTTGGTAGCGCCGATGTCGACGCCGGCTTCCCAGCGATAACGTTTGCCACGTTGCGCGAACGTCATCAACGGCACAAGAATGAAAATAACCAGTAAAGATCTCCGCATGGGGGAACAGAAATTGCCTTCTTCAAAGTTAGGTAAAAGAATGAAGAATCCTATTCAGCGCTGCGCAGGCGGAAGACAGCAGTACGCACGCAACTGTCGCCGAGCATGAGTTTTTTTCCTTCCGGTGCGTCCAATGCTTCGGCGACGGTGCGGATCACCGCGTGAGGAACTCCATGGCGCTGCAGTGAAAATGAGGCATCCGCAGCTGTTGTGCCGGTGAAAAAAGGCGCCAGCAATTCCAGCAGCGCCGCGCGATTCCGGACACGTGAAGCATTCGTTAAGAAACGATCATCTTTCGCGAGCGCAGGATTTCCGGACGTTTCGCAGAGCTGAACAAACTGCTTGTCCGTGCCAACCGCCAATACGATCGACCGGCCGTCTTTGCAAACGAACGTTTCTCCGTACGGCGCGATGTTCGGGTGCAGCGAGCCTATGCGTTGCGGAATATGTTTCGCCACGAGATAATTCGAAGCCTGGTTGGCGAGCGAGGCGATGGCAGAATCGTACAGCGAGACGTTCACCTGGCTGCCTTTGCCGGTTTTTTCGCGGAGATAAAGCGCGGTGAGAATCCCTTCTTTGAGCTGGTGCGCCGCCAATACATC
>CAMLEF010000318.1 GCA_946478675.1 uncultured Flavobacteriales bacterium
GTCAATAATTCGCTGATCCTGCAAGTAGTGATCCTGACGTCGCTCGTGATGATGATCGGGCTCATGACGGCGCGCACAAAAAAAGAAAATGCACAACCGGAAGATCCATCCACGCCTCCGGCAGAATCCTGAACCAACACCAAAGCTCCCATGGCCGTCAATATCCGCGTCATTCTCCTGTTTATCCTGGCTTTCCTGCTGGTGTACACCGCTGCGTTGCCGCTGGATGTGATGGACGTGGACGCTGCGCAATACGCGACGATCTCGCGGCACATGGCGGAGCACGGTTCCTGGCTGCAGGTGATGGATCGCGGCCACGATTACCTCGACAAGCCGCCGCTGCTGTTCTGGTTGTCTGCAACGTCGTTCAAGATCTTCGGCGTCAGCAACTGGGCGTACAAGTTCCCGTCGTTCCTCTTCGCGATCCTCGGCATCTTTTCAACGTGGAAGCTGGCGCAGCTGTTGTACGATAAGAAAACCGGCGTGCTCGCGGGACTGATGCTCGCATCGTGCATGGCGATGTTCATCATCACGAACGACGTGCGCACGGATACGATCCTGCTCGGTTCCGTGATCTTCGCCGTGTGGCAGCTGCTGCTGTACCTGAAAACGAAACGCTGGATCAGCTTAGTGGCAGGCGCGGCCGGTGTTGCTGCGGCAATGCTGGCGAAAGGTCCGCTCGGCCTCGTGATCCCGTTGCTGGCGCTGAGCAGTGAATTCGCCTACAAGCGTCAATGGAAAAATTTCTTTCGCTGGCAATGGCTCGTGGCGCTCGTGATCGTCGGCATACTGCTGCTGCCGATGTGCATCGGGCTGTACCGGCAATTCGATCTGCACCCGGAAAAAACGGTGAACGGCAGCACGGGCGTTTCGGGATTGCGTTTCTTCTTCTGGACGCAAAGCTTCGGCCGCATCACCGGCGACAGCGACTGGGGAACGAAATTCGATAATGGCGCGGGACCGTTCTTCTTCACGCACACGTTCCTCTGGGCGTTTTTCCCGTGGTGCCTGCTGGTCGTCGGCGGACTGATCAAGACGCTGATGAAGCTCGTGAAGAGCCGCTTCCGCCCGGGTTATTTGCCGGAGCTGCTTTCGGTGGGCGGATTCGTGCTGGTGTTCCTCGCGTTGTCGGCGTCGAAATACAAGCTGCCGCATTACATCTACGTCACATTGCCGTTTGCGTCGATCATTGCTGCACGGTTCTTCGTATACGACGTGTTCCATCCTGCGAAAAAATATTTGCGGATCCTGTTCGCCTCGCTGCATGTTTTGTTCATCCTCGCGGCGTTTGTTGTTTGCGGATTGGTGCTGTTCTTCATTTTCCCGGGGAACGGTTTCCTGCCGGTGCTCGTCGTTTGCGCCTGGCTGCTGGCGACGCTGTTATTTGTGTGGAAAGGAAAAACAGCGCTCGAGAAATTGCTGTACCCGCTGCTGGCCTCGCTGCTCGCTTTGTATTTTACATTGAACGTGGTGTTCTATCCGAACCTGTTCAAGTACCAGGCGCCTGCCGTTGCCGGAAAGTTTATTGCTGAACACCATCTGCAGGATCGTTATTACAATTTCCACGACGTGTTCCGTTATGCCGGCGATTTCTACAGCGGCAAAATGGTGCAGAATGTTTATCCGCAGGACAGCACGCTGGAAAATGCGGTGCGAAAGCAGAAGACGATCTGGATCTTTACGGATGAAGAAGGCGTAAACGAATTGCGCGAACGCGGCTATTTCATTACGCAGCAAAAAGAGCTGACGGATTACAGCATCCAATTCCTCACGACGAACTTTCTGAATCCTGCATCACGGCAAGATGTTGTTCGGAAGCGTTTCCTGGTAGAAGTGACGAAATAGAACCACGGGCATTCGTTAATTCGGGCATTCGTTCATTCGGTTTGCAAAATGTTTGCTTGGTTTTCCAACCTAACCGAATTTCCGATTTTATTTCTGTGCTGTCGAAGGAACTTCATCCTTCAGCAATTCCATGAAACGTTTGGCGGCATCCGTGTTATGCGCCTCGTGCATGGAGCCCGTGACTTTTAATTTCTCCCGGTCGGCGAGGTGCCAGCTCAGCGAGATCATGTCGGGCTCGTCGTTTTTCAATTCGAAATCCAACACGTCGATGGGGCCGCCGAACCAGTAGCTGGCTTGCCCGATGGCGAAATCGTGGTTGTAATCCTGCACCGTAAACAAGTTGCCGTAGAAGCTGCCGAGCGGTTTTGACAGCGACTGCATGATCGTTTGCCCGTTGCTTTTTTCGACGGGACGGATCTTGCTCTTGTCGCGCGTCTGGATGATAATGACGCCAGAGGTATTTTCCGCGATCCACGTGCGGAACGTGAACAGGAATCGCATGATGTTGTCGACGCCGAAGTTGTCGCGCATGCCCGCATCGAACACTTCGATCACCGGCTCGCTCGGCATATCGGTGAGCGGCGTGATGTACGGGAAGGTGGCGTTCATGCGCAGCACGCTCGAGAAACGGACGCTGTCGGCATGCTGTGCTTTGAAGAAGCGGGAGAATTCAATCGCATCGGGCACTTCGGTGAAAGCGACATGCGAGCTGCCCGGCGGCGCCACGAGATAGGAAACGCCCTGCGAGGAGATGAGCATTTTCCTGCCGTCGTTGGCGATCGTCGGCGCGAAGACCATCATTGGGATGATTGCTTTTTGCTCGGGCTCGCGGTAATCGATGAGTTTTTTGTCGAGCAGGCGGTCGGTGTTGTCGAGGAACTTTTCTTCGAAGGCCCAGGCGCGGTTACGGCTGTACGTTTCACCGGCGTATTCTGCGTGCTGCAGCGGCAGGAACCAGTCGTTCACCGCGATGGAGAACGCAACAGGATTCAAAATGTCTGAAGAAACTTTTTCGCGCGCTGCAGGATCTTCGTGCTTCCAGTGTTCGCTGTTTTGTTCGCGCAGCCAGAGCTCGCGCATGTACGCCGCGCCGAGCATTCCTCCCGAAGAGCCGCAGATCAGCGACATTCTCGGCAGCAGCTTTCCGCCGCTGAGGCTGTCGAGGTACTGCATCGTGTAAAATGTCCAGAGCGACGAACGCAATCCGCCGCCGCTGCAGGAGAGGATCACCATCTTCGGCTTGTTGTTCGGGAAGAGTACGTTCTTGCGTTTCCAGTTCTCGAGAATGGTGATCGTGTTCAGCGAATCCTCCCGTCGTGAAACCGCATCGCTTCCGTAACGGAGAATTTCGCCGTTCGAATACACGGCAGGGGCCACTTTGTAATCCATTCCGAAAGCGCGTGTGGCCGCATCGAACGGATCGAATTTGTGAAAGTAATTCAGCACGAGCAGGAACAGCACGAGGATCGTATTCGACCAGCCGCGGAACCAGGTGGTGAGCACGCCGGTGAACATGAGGTAAAGCGTAAACAGCAGGAACACGCTGGCGCCCGCCGGGATCATGAACACGGGAACTTCCCGGAACAAACCGAACAGCAGCAGCGTCGCGATCACCACGACTTCGAAGAGCACGGCTTTTTTATGGTTCTGCAGGAAGACGCGGTTCAGCACTTCTTTGTCGTAATGCTCGAACGGCCGCGCACGCCGCACACGCATGAAGCCGCCGGAAATGTAACTCTCCACATGCCAGTCGCGACCTTCTTTGCCGGGCGTGATGGCTTTCCACGTCATCGTTCCTTTCAGCGGATCGCGGTTGATGATGACGCGTTTCAGCTTGCGTTGCTCCTGTTCGTTGATGACGAGCCCGTACAACGATTGCATGTCCTTCGTCGTGCGGAAAAAATAAAACAGCGCGCCGAAAATGAAGAACATGTTTCCTGCGACCAGCCCGAGCACGTCCATGAAAACCTGGAAGCCGCTCACCGGTTCTTTCGAGAGAAAGCGGAGGATGAGCGCGAGGTGCGTGATCTGGAAGGTCAGCGGGATGATGAAGTTGTTCGTGCAGAAACGCAGGAACGGTCGGTTGCAGGTGGCGAGGAACGGGAAACGAAATGCATTGTAGATGTAGCTCGAGATCTGGTAGGCCATGATGAACCCGCCGCAGGAAAACCCGATGATGAAATAGGAGAGGAAGTTGACTTTCCCGTTGTATTCCGGATCAACGAAAAGCAATGAAACGCCGTAACGCGACGCCAGGCTGCCGCTCACAAAGCCGAACATGAGCAGCCAGAAAATGATCAGTACGGGATTCTTCTTTACCTGCACCAGCAACAACTGCACGGGAAAAAAGTAAATGAATCTCCGCAGGTAAGGATGACGTTGAATAAAAGCTCGCAGACGGGTCATAAATGCTACTCCTTTTAGTTATACGCAATCGACCCGTAAATGTTGTGCCCGGATGGAAAGTTGGTTGGTTTGTTGGGTTGGTTAAGTTGGTTTGCCTGTGAGGAAACAAACCAACCTAAACAACTTTACCAACCCTTCAACCGATTTTCTCATTCACCACCTTCAGGATCGCATCTTCGAGACGGATGGCTTTATCCTGGATGGCGGCGCCTTTGGCGAGAATGTCGGCGGCAAACGTTTTATCGGTGAGGCCGGAGGCGTTGATCTTCACGTTGAGGTACGCGCCCATGACGGCAGAACGCGCGGCGAGCGCTCCCACACCGGCATCGGAGACGGAATTCGGGTTGCCGGTTTCGGCCATTGCCTGGATCACTTCCATGGAAGCGAAGGCCGTTTCCATGACGCGAAACGGAACTTCAGTGGCGTATTTTGTCGCAGCCTGGATGGCGGCCGTGCGGGCGGATTTTTCTTCGTCGGTTCCTTTCGGCAGGCTGAACGCGGCCATGATGCGGTTGAATGCGTTCGTGTCTTCATCGACGAGGCGCAGCAGCGTGTCTTTGTAACGCTGTCCTTTGTCGGCCCAATCGGAAAACTCTTTCCAGCGATCGTCCCAGCCGCGTTTGTGCGAAGAGAGGTTCGCTACCATCGTGGCCAGCGCCGCGCCGAGCGAGCCCATGTAAGCGGAAATGGAACCGCCGCCGGGAGCCGGGCTTTCGCTGGACGTTTCATCGGAGAACGCGGTGAGCGACATGGACACGAGCTTCGCATCGGAAGCGTCGCGGAGCAAATATTCGATGATGCGTTCTTCCGGCTTGAAGGGCGCCAGCTCATCGAGACCGAGCGATTTCACCGCGATCTTGATCAGCTCTTTTTCCGGAACGCCGGTCGAGCGCTGTTGTTTTTCGAGAAAATATTTTCCGGCGTCGAGCATGCATTGCAGCGGAATGAGGCCCACGAGCTCGGATCCGGTCACGCGGATGCCACGCACCTGCGCATTCGTGCAGA
>CAMLEF010000319.1 GCA_946478675.1 uncultured Flavobacteriales bacterium
GATTGGATCAGGGGCAGCTTTCCTCTGCCGCCTTGTTTGCTTCCGCCAACCGTTGGGCTTGTTCATCCGGCGTCAAATAGCGGTACTCCCCATTTTCCTCTTTTACTTTTATGTGGCTGTAGGTTTTCAGCGTTTCCGCATTTTGATCCGGCCGCAGATCGAGCAACACGGTGGCCGTTCCTTTCGCCTGCAGCTGTTCGCGGATCGCGGGGCTGTGAAAATAAATGGCGCCGCCTTCGATGCCGCCGGCCGTGATGACGAGCTCGCCTTTTTTGATTTTTCCTTCGCAGGATACGGCGATATTCTTCAGTGGCTTTCCTTCCGCTTCGGCTAAAAACGCGTTCGGCCACCGCACCTGCATCGCGCAATTCGACGCCTGGAACGGAACGATGCGGATTTGCCGCTGCGCGAAAAGTTCCGCCCACGATCCGTCGCTGCCCGTTACTTTCCAGCTCGCGCCGCCCAATGCAAACACCACGAGCCCGCCGTCGATGGCCTGCACGCCGTCTTTCGTTTCAAACAGCAGCCGCCCGTTTTCCCAGCCGCACCAGCGATGACGCAAATGCAAGTGCACTTTTTTTCGTTCGAGCACCGCCAGGATCGCCTGCAGCACTTCGATCGGCTTGATGCCTTTTTCCGGGAACACGCGCCCGCTCGTACCAACGTAGGTGGAAATGCCGATGCTGTGGAGCCAGCGCCGCAAATCCGTATTCGAAAATTGCTGCAGCAGCGGACGGAAAAAAGATTCCGGGTGATAACGCGTGATCATTTCCTCCACCGGCTCAGAATGCGTGAGATTAAATCCGCCTTCTCCCGCGACAAGAAATTTTCGCGCCGGCGCCGCATTCTTCTCGAAGAGGTGCACGTCGAACAACCGCTCGTCGAGCATAGCCGCAAGCATCAGCGCCGAAGGCCCCGAACCGATAATGGAAACTTTCACGAGGGTTACGAATTACGAATCGATACGAATATACGAATGGTGAAGGGTTACGAATTGCGAATGAATACGAATACCGCGAATGGTATTTATTAAGAAGGACGCTCACCCCCCAACACTCATTTGCGTAACTCACCTTCATTGATAATTCGCGGTATTCGTAAAGATTCGTAATCCGTAACCCCGCGAACTCTCCTTTGCGAAACTCCCCCATTATTGCTATTCGCGGTATTCGTAAAGATTCGTAATTCGTAACCCCGCGAACTCTTCTTTGCGAAACTCCCCCATCATTGCTATTCGGATATTCGTACCGATTCGTAATTCGCACCCCCCAACTCTCACTTGCGTAATTCGCCCTTCACTACTCTCCCGCAATCCCCGCCAACGCCTCCGCATCCAGCACGCGGATATTCCTTCCCTGCGTTTCGATGATGCTGTTGCGCTTGAATTCCTGCAGCACGCGCACGAGCGTTTCTTTCACCGTGCCGACGTACGCAGCAAGGTCGTCGCGCGAGAGATTGATGTCGCCGGGCTTTCCTTTCACCTTGAATTTTTCCTGCAGCACGAGCAGGCCCAGCGCCACACGCACACGCACCGGCTGCTGCGCGAAGACGGTAATGTTGTTGACCCACACGGAAAATTCATGGCTCAGCGACACCAGCAGCATGCGCGCGAGTTCGTTGGAGCTTTTGAGAATTTCCAGGAAATGTTCGCGCGGGATAAAATAGAAAGAGCAATCCTCGAGTGTCGTCGCCGTTACCGGGTGCGGCTCGGCGCTGATGAGCGGGCGGTAACCGATTGCTTCGCCTTTCGTGTAGATGTACATGATGTGCTCCCGACCGTCTTTGCCGGTCTGAAAGATTTTCACTTTCCCTTTGCGTACGATGTAAATTCCTTTTGGGAAAGAACCTTCACGATAGAGCACTATCCCTTTCTTGGCTTTTATCCGCAGGGTGCCCGAATCCAGCTGCTGCCGTTCTTTTAACGGTAAGTTGTCGAAAAGTCCAGTGCTCTCCAGATTGAATTTTCGAAGAGAGGCACTCATGTCGGTCAAAATTAGTTGTCTTTTTGAGCGAAAAATTGATAAAAGTCAACGGAGCTTTTCCGAATGCGATTATGCTGTATACAAAAACTGTGCTGCATTGAGATAAATCAATGCGCGGCACTTTTGATCGGAATACTTTTGCGGCCGTGAAGCGCCTATCCGTGGTTGGAGCCGGAGCGATGCCGGCGGCGCTTCACTTTTATTTTTTTACTTATGACGATCCGATATTTTTTTGGGAAAAGGCGGGAAACGGAAAACACGTGGAAGCATACGTTTGCGGTCCTCATCAGCGATGTATTCCTGTGGAAAGTGAGCTGGCAGCGCAACGAGCAGGAAACCCGCATGCCCGAAGAATACCGCATCGAAGCCGGGAAGGTGGATTCCATTACCGAAACCGGGCTGAACGAGCTGACGGAGATCCGCGAAGAAGACGTGAAGACGGTCGTGAACATCGAAAAAGATTTTACCTCCTGGGCGCTCAGCAGCTACCAGAATTACCTCGCGCGAAACCCCGACCCGAAGAAAGAAACGAACGGGCGCAAGCGGAAGAACGAAGGGTGAAAAAACAGGGCATTCGGACATTCGTTCATTGGGTTTTTAGTTAGACGAAAACAAATTCCCGAATGACCGAATGACCGGATGACCGGATGAACGTCTTGATTACCTTTGCCGCGTGCATCGCCTGCTTCGTTTAATAGAAACCGGGATCGAGTGGCTTCACGCCCGGCTCGATAAAAAACAGTTCCTCATTCTTTCGAGCATGCTGGTCGGATTGACGGCCGGCCTGGCTGCGGTCATCCTCAAGCTGCTCGTGCATTTCATCCGCGGGCTCATCACGCACGATTACCATATCGCGCACCAGTATATTTTTTATCTCCTGTTTCCCGTCATCGGCATTGCGCTCAGCGTGCTCTTCGTGAAAAAAGTGCTCGGCGGAAAACTCGGCCGCGGCACGTCGAACATTCTTTACGCGATCGCGAAAAAAGGAGCGCGCCTGCCACCCGACCAGATGTATTCGCACATCGTTACCAGCGCGCTCACCGTCGGCTTCGGAGGTTCCGCAGGTCTCGAGTCGCCCATCGTGACGACCGGCTCAGCGATCGGATCGAACTACGGCCGCACGTACAAGCTCACGTACAAAGACCGCACGCTGCTGCTCGCCTGTGGTGCGGCTGCCGGTATCGGCGCTTCGTTCAACGCACCGATCGCGGGACTGCTGTTTGCGCTCGAAGTATTGCTCGCCGACGTGACGATCTCCGCTTTCATCCCGATCATGATCGCTGCCGCTGCCGGCGGACTGCTGTCGAAAGTCGTGCTCAACGAAGACATCCTGCTTTCGTTCAAGCTGAAGCAGGCGTTCGATTATCACAACGTGCCGTGGTACATCGTGCTGGGACTGCTCGCGGGTTTTGTGTCGGTATATTACACGCGCGTTTTTCCGAAGGTGGAATCGTTTTTCCACAGACGGAAAAAGCACACCTGGACCAACGTGTTCATCGGCGGCTCGCTGCTGGCGGTGCTGATCTGGTTGTTCCCTTCTCTTTTCGGCGAAGGCTACGACAGCATCAAAACGCTGGCCGATTCGCATCCCGGCGACCTGATGACGAACAGCCCGTTCTCCGTTTACTCGACGAATACGCTGTTCATTCTCGTTTTTTTCTTCGTGATCATTTTCGTGAAAGCGATCGCCGCAGGACTTACGATCGGCATCGGCGGTAACGGCGGCAACTTCGCGCCTTCGCTGTTCGTCGGAGGATATCTCGGGTTTGTTTTTGCGTACGGCCTCAACCTCGCCGGCTTCCAATTGCCTGCAGCGAATTTCACGATCGTTGCGATGGCGGGCGTGCTCAGCGGAATTTTTCACGCGCCGCTTACCGGCATGTTCCTCATCGCCGAGATCACGGGCGGCTACGAGCTGATGATCCCGCTGATGATCGTTTCCGCGCTGAGCTATACCGTCGTGAAATATTTCGAGCCGTATTCGATGGACACGAAGAAGCTCGCTGCGAAAGGGCACATCTTCACGCACGATAAAGACCGCAACATTCTCACGGTGCTGAAAGTTTCGAAGATCGTCGAGACGGGATTCCAGCCGGTGCGCCCGGAGATGAAGCTCGGCGATCTCGTGGACGTCGTTGCGCATTCGCAGCGGAACGTTTTTCCTGTCGTGAACAAAGAGAAAGAGCTTGTCGGCATCATCCTGCTCGAATCGATCCGCGAGATCATGTTCAAGCGCGAGCTGTACAACACCGTCACCGTCGACCAGCTCATGCGCCCGCCCGCAGCGATCGTGCAGCCCGACGAAGACATGTATGCCGTGATGAAAAAGTTCGATGAAACCGGCGCCTGGAATCTGCCGGTGGTCGAGAACGGCCTATACATCGGCTTCGTGTCGAAATCGAGCATTTTCACGAGCTACCGCAAGCGATTGATCCGTTCGACGGCGGAGTGACGCTTACTTTGCGATATTCTCCAGGGCAAAGAAGAAGGGCGTCGTCGAACCATCGCCGCGCATGACAAGGTCGGCCGTGGAAATTCCCGCAAGCGAAAAGCCGTCGAGCGCATTCAGCATCGCCGGGTCTTCCATCACCTCGCGTTGTTCTGCCGGCGTCCGCCCCACAAAAATGTTCGGCTCGCTGAGAATGGAAATTGTCCCGCCCGCCGTTAACGGGTGTTTGTCAATCACGGCAAAGGAGCCGCGTTCTATCGTTACATACACCGTTTTTTCCGCCGATTCATTGCGGACCGTCAAAGCGTATTGCTCTTCGCCAGACTCCTCTCCGGAAAGATGATGCCCTTCGTCGGCACAGACAACGGTATAGTTGCCGGGTTGTCGGAGCGCGAAAACAGGAAGGCTGATCAGCTCCGTTTCGCCGATCCGGATCGTGTGATCATTTCCGAAATCGCGCGGAATAACGTGGGAGGATCCCGGTCCGCAATTATCGATTCGATATGCCGCAACGACGGCTGTTTGCCCCCCGCGCATACCAGATTGAAAAATGACGACGCTGGAATTAGTGCTGTCATTCGAGTAATTCACGAAACGTATTTGGACAGGCATTGATTTTAAAATGAAAGGAACGCCCAAGTTAATCTTTGTTCTGTGCCCGGCAGAGCGGGAATTACGGTGTTTTGTTTACTTTTGTCGCCCACAGTTCATTTCATCACGGGGAATTAGCTCAGCTGGCTAGAGCGCTTGCATGGCATGCAAGAGGTCACCGGTTCGACTCCGGTA
>CAMLEF010000320.1 GCA_946478675.1 uncultured Flavobacteriales bacterium
GGGTGCGAATTACGAATCGTTACGAAATATACGAATGCGGTAGGGTTACGAATAGCGAATCATTACGAATACCGCGAATGCAAATAGGGTTACGAATAGCGAATCGTTACGAATACCGCGAATGCATCATTTTTCCATTCTGAAATACGTACTACAGATTCGGATATTCGTAACGATTCGTAATTCGCACCTCCTTACCTTGCAGCATGGCTCGTTTTCCCGTGCTTGAATCGTTGATTGATCCTGCTGTTTTGACGGTGGTGGATGCGGGCGGGCGCGGCGGATTTTCGCTGCTGCCGCAATTGCATTCGTATTGTGATTTGTTTTCGTTCGAGCCGGATACGGAATCGTGGCAGGCCTTGCGCGAGCGTTACGCAAAAAAGCATCCGTTCCGGAAAGTGGCGCTTTCGGGAAATGCTTTGTCGGATACAAACGGAACGGGCACTTTCTATTCGGCGAAACATCCCAGCATGAGCTCGCTGCTGCCACCCGATCTTGCGCGGTTCGAAGCTTCCTTCGGAGAAGTGCGCCACTCGGACGAATGGATGAAGGGCATGCAAACCGCGAAAACGTTCGAGGTAAAAACGGAAACGCTTTCTTCTTTTGCAGAAACGCGGCAACTGCACACGATCGATTTTCTCAAGCTCGATACGCAGGGCAGCGAACTGCAGATCCTTCGCGGCGCGGAAAAATTGCTGCGCGAAAAACGTATCGGCATGATCTTTACCGAAGTGCTGATGCTGCCGGTGTACGAAGAACAAGCCGTCTTCAGCGAGATCGATCAATACCTGCGCGGGATCGGTTATCGCTTCATCGACCTGCGCGTGTATGCGGAGGCGGTGGCGCGGGAAAACACGTGGAGCGCGCAATTGCAGGAACAACCGAAATACGCGATGGGCGGCGACGCCGTTTACGTTCCTGACTTTTCAACTGACGGAAACGGCATCGCTCCTGCACGAAGCGCGATATTACTGGCGGCGCTCGGTTATCTCAGCGACAGCAAAGACCTCCTGCAAAAGCATTGCGGTAAAAATCAAACCGAGATCGAAGCGCTGTTCCGTGAAGTGATGCCGCCGCAGCAACATCTGAAACGTTTTGCGCTGCGCTGGTTGCCGCCGGCTTTGGCGCGAATGATCAGCCGCAGATTACGCTGATTTCCGCAGATTTTTTAACCACTGAGACACGGGGGCACGGAGGTCAGTTCGAGTAGTGGAGCATATCGAGAACTCCGTGCCCCCGTGTCTCCGTGGTTCATTTCCCTTTTTCTCCAATGAAAAACGCCGCGCTACAATCGTAACGCGGCGTTTTCTTTTGCGGAAATTTTATTCGCTGAGATCGAAGCTCTCGAGGAACTTCGTCGTGTAATTTCCTTTGATGAAGTTCTCGTCTTTCATCAGTCGCAGGTGAAAAGGAATGGTCGTCTTCACGCCTTCGATGACGAATTCGCTGAGCGCGCGGTGCATTTTCGCGATGGCTTCCTCGCGGGTTTGCGCCATCGTGATCAGCTTCGCGACCATCGAATCGTAGTTCGGCGGGATCGTGTAGCCGGCGTAGATGTGCGAATCGACGCGAACGCCATGTCCGCCCGGCGTGTGCAGGACGGTGATCTTGCCCGGCGACGGACGGAAGTTGTTGAACGGATCTTCCGCGTTGATGCGGCATTCGATCGCGTGCAGCTGCGGGTAATAATTTTTACCGGAGATCGGAACGCCGGCAGCGATGAGGATCTGCTCGCGGATCAGGTCGTAGTCGATCACTTCTTCGGTAATCGGGTGCTCTACCTGGATACGCGTGTTCATCTCCATGAAGTAGAAGTTGCGGTGCTTGTCGACAAGGAACTCGACGGTACCGACGCCTTCGTAATTCACGGCAGCAGCAGCTTTGATTGCCGCTTCGCCCATCTGGTCGCGCAGTTCCTGCGTCATGAACGGCGACGGCGTTTCTTCCGCAAGCTTCTGGTGACGACGCTGGATGGAGCAGTCGCGCTCGGAGAGGTGGCAGACTTTACCGTACTGGTCGCCGGCAACCTGGATCTCGATGTGACGCGGCTCTTCGATGAATTTCTCCATGTACATCGCGCCGTTGCCGAAAGCGGCTTCCGCTTCTTTCGATGCGGATTCGAAATTCGCGATCAGCTCTTCTTCGTTCCAGTTGATGCGCATGCCGCGGCCTCCACCACCGGCCGTCGCCTTGATGATGACGGGATAGCCGATCTCAATGGCCGTGCGTTTCGCATCCTCGAGGTCTTCGAGAAGGCCTTCGCTGCCGGGGACGCAGGGAACGCCGGCTGCTTTCATCGTGGCTTTTGCGTTCGACTTGTCGCCCATGGCATCGATCTGTTCCGGCGTAGCGCCGATGAACTTGATGCCGTGCTCCTGACAGATGCGGGAGAATTTCGAGTTTTCGCTGAGGAAGCCGTAGCCGGGATGGATTGCGTCTGCGTTCGTGATCTCGGCGGCGGCAATGATATTCGGGATGTTCAGGTATGATTCCTTGCTCGGCGGAGGACCGATGCACACCGCTTCGTCGGCAAACTTCACGTGCAGTGAATCTTTATCCGCAGTCGAATAAACGGCGATCGTTTTGATCCCCATCTCGCGGCAGGTGCGGATGATGCGAAGCGCGATCTCACCGCGGTTGGCGACGAGGATCTTCTTGAACATTTTTTCTTTGGACTTTTTCTCTTTAGCCATATCGTATGGAGTTCGGAGTAATGAGTTCGGAGTTCGGAGTGATCTTCCAATGAAGAAACTCCGAACTCCGAATTCAAAACTCCAGACTGATTATTAAGCGGGTTCTACGAGGAACAGCGGCTGGTCGTATTCGACCGGTGAAGCGTCGTCGACGAGGACTTTCCCGATGCGTCCGCTGATTTCGCTTTCGATCTCGTTGAAAAGCTTCATTGCTTCGATAATGCAGAGCACTTTGCCCGGCTTGATCTCGTCGCCTACGTTGACGAAGGTCGGCTTATCGGGGCCGGAAGCGCGGTAGAACGTACCGATCATCGGGGATTTGATCGTTACCAGGTTGGCGTCGCCGGAAGAAGCGGCTTCTTTTTTCGCTTCGGGCGCTTTCGTTTCTGCAACGGGTTGTGCTACCGGCTGCATCATCTGCTGCATGGGCTGCACAACGGGTGCAACCGGCTGGATGACTACCGGGGTCTCGGCTTTTACGCCTTTTCCGTTCGTCCTGATCGTGATCTTCACGTCCTTAGTCTCCAGTTCAACTTCGTTAACACCGGATTTGGCGACGAACTTGATCAGGTCCTGGATTTCGTTGAGTTTCATCGTAAGCGTTTTAGTTTGAGAGAAAAAATTCGGTTAAAGGTAGTTGATCCGGCAGAATTACGGTCTACGAAGGATCGTAAGCCCAGCGGATGTAAATGGAGCCCCAGGTGAAACCGCCGCCGAATGCGGAAAGGATCAGGTTATCTCCTTTTTTCAGCTGCTTTTCATAATCCCAGAGCAGGAGCGGTATGGTGCCGGCGGTGGTGTTGCCGTAACGTTCGATGTTCATCATGACGCGTTCCGGTCCGAGGCCCATGCGTTCTGCCGTCGCGTCTACGATGCGGCGGTTCGCCTGGTGCGGCACGAGCCACTGAACGTCGTCGGACTTCAGGTTGTTGCGCTGCATGATGCGCTCGGAAACTTCGGCCATGTTGGCGACCGCGTGTTTGAACACGACTTTTCCTTCCTGGAACGCGTAATGCATTTTTTTGTCGACCGTCTCGTGCGAAGCCGGGTTCACCGATCCGCCTGCGAGCTGGTGCAGGTACTGACCGCCGGAGCCATCGGTATGCAGCACGAAATCCATCACGCCGATCTCTTCTTCGGTAGGCTCGAGCAGCACAGCGCCGCCGCCGTCGCCGAAGATGATGCAGGTGGCGCGGTCTTCGTAGTTGATGATGGACGACATTTTATCGGCGCCTACTACGATGACTTTTTTGTATCGGCCGCTTTCGATGAATTGCGTGCCGGTGGAAAGCGCAAAGAGGAAACCCGAGCAGGCGGCGGTGAGGTCGAATCCCCACGCGTTCTTCATGCCGAGCTTGCTGGTGATGATGTTGGAAGTAGACGGAAAAATGTAATCGGGCGTGACGGTGCCGACGATGAGCAGGTCGATATCCAGCGGATCGAGGTTCTTCTTCTCGAGGATCTGCTGCACGGCGTTGATGCCGATCTCGGAAGTACCGCGCTGCGGACCTACCATGATGCGGCGCTCTTTAATTCCGGTGCGCGTCGTGATCCATTCGTCGTTGGTGTCGACCATTTTTTCCAGGTCGGCGTTGGAGAGGATCGTATCCGGAACCCATCCGCCAATTGCGGTGATGGCTGCCCTGGTTCTTTTCATATCCGTCAGAACGCTTGTTTGATTTTTTCCGGCAGTTTCGCGTCTGCCACATTTTTTGAAAGCAGGATCATGTTCTTGATCGCCATCGGGCTCGAGATGCCGTGACCGATGATCGCATTTCCGTTGACCCCGAGGATGGGCGTTCCGCCGTACAGCTCGTAGTTAAAACGGTTGAAATACGCATCATCGATGCCGCGCTTTTTGATCTTCGAATAAACCGACTCGGCGAATTTCAGCACGACGTTGCCTGTGAAGCCTTCGCAAACGATCACGTCGGCATGATCACTGAAAATGTCGCGGCCTTCGATGTTACCGACGAAGTTGAAGTGTTTCGAATCCTTCATCAGCGCGTAAGTCGACTGTGCTACGAGATTTCCTTTTTCCGGTTCCTCGCCGATGTTCAGCAGCCCGACCTTCGGATTTTTAATGCCGAAAACGTGCTCCGCGTACAGCTTGCCGAGAATGGCGAACTGGTAGAGCACGTCGGGTTTGCAATCCGCGTTGGTGCCGACGTCGAGCAGCAGGTTGAAGCCGCCTTCTTCTTTGGGGAAAGCGGTGGTGATGCAGGGACGGATGACGCCCGCAATGGCTTTGATGGTGTACATCGACCCGACGAGCATCGCCCCGGAATTGCCACAGCTTGAAAATGCGTCGAGCTTCCCCTCTTGTAAGAGTCGGAAGCCCGTAGCAATGGTGGAGTCCGGTTTTTGCGAGAAGGCCTTAACAGGATGCTCGCCCATCCCGATCACGTCGGTTGCGTGGACAATGTCGACCTGGCTAGGATCAAATACTTTATCTGCATGCCCGGATAGAATGTGTTGCTGGTCGCCGTTTAGGAC
>CAMLEF010000321.1 GCA_946478675.1 uncultured Flavobacteriales bacterium
CCTGTTTTTCTAAGCGTAATGCCGGTCAGGATGTTGCACAACCAGCATCCCGAAGCGCACCCTACTCCGGTGCGCTTCTTTTTTAAGACATGATTAATTAAATTTCCGGTAATGCAACACATTCTGATCATCGAAGACGAAGAGAAAATGGCGAGGTCCCTGAAAATGGGATTGGAAGAACAGCATTTCAAAGTGGATCTCGCGTTCGACGGGCTGACGGGGAAGAAGATGGTTTTGGCCGGTCACTACGATCTCATCATCAGCGACATCATCATGCCGGGCCTCAACGGCATCGAGCTCTGCCAGCAGCTGCGCCAGGAACATATCGAAACGCCCGTGCTCATGCTTACCGCGCTCGGAACGGTGGCGGATAAAGTGGAAGGCTTCCAGTCGGGCGCCGATGATTATCTCTCGAAGCCGTTCGATTTCGAAGAGCTGCTGGCACGTGTGCAGGCGTTGCTCAAGCGCAGCCAATGGATGAAGCACAAACCGCGTGAGCTTTCGATTGCTGATCTCGTATTGAACCTCGGAACAAAAACGGCGCGGCGCAACGGCAAAGAGATCGAGCTGACGGCGAAAGAATATGCATTGCTCGAATGTTTTCTCCAGAACCAGGGACACGTGCTTTCGAAAACGGACATCGCAGAAAAAGTGTGGGGCATCGATTTCGATACCGGCACGAACATCGTCGAGGTGTATGTGAATTATCTCCGCAAGAAGATCGACAAGGATTTTTCTCCGAAGCTCATTCACACGGTGATCGGGCTGGGGTATATCCTAAAAGAAAAATAAATGCAGATCCGCACCCGGCTTACGCTGCAGTTCGTTGCGATCGTTGCGCTCATCAGTCTCGCTTCGCATTTGGCGATCTATTATTTTTCTGCGCAATACCGGGAGAATCAGTTTTACGGACGACTTCGCGACAAAGCGGAAACGGCTGCCGAGCTGCTGATCCGTGTCGATGCCGTGAGCCTCGAAGTTTTGAAGATCATCGACAAGAACAAGAAGGACGTGCTGTACAAAGAGGACGTGGTCGTGTATAACGATCTCGGCCGCATCGTTTACAACAGCAACGACTCCATTCATCTCGGCGCGCAGCCGGACATGCAGAATAAGATCCGTGCGGAAGGCGAGCAGCACTGGACGAGCGGCGACTTCGAGCTGATCGGAATTCCCTACACGTACAAGACGAATCACTTTGTTGTGACGGCCGGCGCGATCGATCGTTTCGGCAACAAGAAGATGGAAAATCTTCGCACGATCCTGCTCACGTCTTTTTTCTTCAGCCTCGTCATCGTGGCGTGGTCAGGATGGATTTATGCGGGACGTTCGCTGCGACCGATCAGCCGCATCATTGATAAAGTGGATACGATCTCGGCGACAAACCTCGGCACGCGTCTCGACGAAGGCAACAAGACCGATGAGATCGCGCGTCTTTCGGCGACGTTCAACAAAATGCTCGCGCGCATCGAGACGACATTCCAGTTGCAGAAAGCTTTTGTCGCAAACGCTTCGCACGAGATGAAAAATCCGCTTGCGATCATCACTTCGCAAACGGAAATCACACTGCGACGCGAACGTACGCCGGAAGAATACCGCAAGACGTTGATGTCGATTCTCGAAGACGTGCGCAACCTGAACCACGTTTCGCTGCGGCTGCTGGATCTTGCGCGACTGAGCTCCGATGAGATCAAAACGGAATTCACGCCGATCCGCGTCGACGAGCTGCTCTGGCAATGCCGCGAAGAGTTGCTGCGAAAGCATCCCGATTACAAAATCAATTTTACGCTGGAGTTGCCGGAAGATCCGCGGCTGCTGGTGGTGATGGGAAATGCGCATCTCGTGAAAACGACTTTTTCCAATCTCATCGGGAACGGCTGCAAGTTCAGTCCGCAGAAAGAAGTTTGGGTTTCGCTCACCACCGCCGGCGACAGCGTAGAGATCCGTTTCAAAGACGAAGGCATCGGCATCAGCGCAAACGACCTGCCGTTTATTTTCGAACCGTTTTATCGTGGAGAAAATACGGTGACGATCAGCGGCCACGGCATCGGGCTTTCGCTCGTGGAAAAGATCGTGCGATTGCACAAAGCGGAGCTCAGCGTTTCGTCGCAACAGGGAATAGGAACAGTGTTCACGCTCACGATCCCTTCTGCGCCGTTGTCCTGAGCATGGTCAGCGCGGGTTTCGCGGATTCCGCTTTCTTTGCAGGAGCGAGTTGAACTTAGTTGTTAGTTATGCTGCATCACCTCAGTATTTTTTTCATCACCGCCGCCATCAGCTTTGCGGGATCGATCCAGCTCGGGCCGGTAAACCTGGCCATCATGAAAACCGTTCTCGAAGGAAGAAGCAAAGCGGCGCTGTGGACGGGCGCGGGTGTTTGTCTGCCGGAGTTTATTTATTCGGCGTTCGCGCTGTTTGCTTCGGCGTGGCTGATGGAGCGAAAGCTGCTGCTGGAAATTCTCGAGTGGGGCGTTGTGCCGCTGCTGCTCGGTCTCGGCATTTTCAACCTGCTGAAGAAAAAGCAAAAGACGATGGACGATTCCACGCCTGGACAAAAAGCGGCCGACTTCCTGCGCGGCATGCTGCTGTCGTTCCTGAATCCGCAGCTGCTTCCGTTCTGGCTGATGATCCTCGTGATGCTGAACGGTTACGCGTTCTTCCGCATCGATACGTTGGGCGACAAGATCGCGTTCATCATCGGCACAGGCGCAGGAGAATTCGTGCTGATCGCGCTGGTGGTGTATTTCACAAGAAGATTCCGTGAATACCTGCTGAACAAAATGAAGAACTGGAACATCAACAGGGTTTTCGGTTGGCTGTTCATCGTGCTGGCGGTGGCGCAGTCGGTGAAGCTGATTTTCCAGGTGAAGAAGTAAGCTCGCGCTGCAATTTGATTTGCCGCATTTCCAGCTTGTTCGAGCGGAGTCGAGAACCTTTTGCATTGGAATGAGAAAGGTTCTCGACTCCGCTCGAACAAGCGGAGAAAAAAAATCTTCTACTTCTTCCGCGGCAACGTCAGCAGCGGCAGCGTCACATTTCGAAGCACTTTCTGTGTTTTTGTTTTGTGCATCATGCGTTCCATGAAATGCGCACGGTGCGGAATGATGGCGAGCAGCCCGGCGTCGGTTTTTTTCATCGCGGAATTCAATCCTTTTTCGAGGCTTTCGTTTTCGACGACGTTGAGGCGATGCACCATTTCGGCGTAACGGTATTCCACTGCCACCAGCGCGGCGCTGCGAAGGGTTTTGTCGCGCGTGCCGGGTGAAGCCACTACCGTAAGTGTGAGCAGCGAGTGAAAACTTTCTGCGATGTCGAGCAGCGCGTCGTCGTTGAATTCTGCGCGGCTGTTGGGATCGATCGCTAATGCAATTTCATGCAGCGGCTCGAATTTGTAATCCATCGGAACGGCTAACACCGGGAAGAGCGCAGCGTGCATGAGATCGTACACCAGTCCGCCGACGAGCCCGCTGCCGGCGCCCGTTTCTTTTGCGCCCGTTACGACCAGGCCGCTGTTGTGCCGTTTCGCAGCGCCGAGAATTTCTTCGACCGGCAATCCCGCGCGCACTTCCGTCCGCACTTTGATTTTGAATTTTTTCTTCAGCTCGTCCGCTTCGAGCACCAGCCAGGCGTTGATCTCCGTTTCTTCTTTTTTCGGGAGCGATGTTCCCTGGATGAACGCTGCGTGAAAGAGCACGAGCTGTGCGTCGAGGGCAGCAGCGAGGTGAGCGGCGTATCGCGTGGCGTTGCGGCTGCCGGAAGAGAAGTCGGTGCAGGCGAGAATTGTTTTCATAGGAGACGGGATTACGGATCAAATATCTGCAAAATCGTTTAACGCACCTTTTTGCAAGTCGTTGCTGCAGGTTGGATATGCCGCCGGAATGCCGTGGTTCACCTCAATAATTTTCGGCGACTTTACAATTTCTCAACCTTCGGATAAAATTCAACGAACATGAACCCGATGCTCCGAAACTTATTCATCGCATTTACCTTAAGCGCCGCCACACTTTCTGCCCAGCAATATAACGGCTACACGTTAATTGCCACGCAGAACAGCACCTCCGCCAAGCTGATCGATACCGCCTCCGCTACTTATCACAGCTGGAGCGGACTTACCGGCAACACCGGTTATTCGAGCTACATGCTTCCGGGAGGAACGCTGCTGCGCACGGTAACCACGACGAACTCCACGTTCACCGGCGGCGGCATGCATGGGCGTATACAGAAAGTCGACTGGAGCGGCACGCTGCTCTGGGATTTCACGTATTCCACTTCGAGCTACTGCGCGCACCACGACATCTGCCCGATGCCGAACGGAAACGTGCTCCTCATCGCTTACGAATCCAAAACCGCCGCACAGGCTACGCAGGCCGGATGCCAGAGCGCGATCACGATGTGGCCCGATAAAATCGTTGAAGTACAACCGACCGGCTCAACGACAGGAACTGTTGTCTGGGAATGGCATCTCTGGGATCATCTTTGCCAGAGCTACAATTCTTCCGTCGACAATTACGTTTCGTCTGTCGGCGATCATCCGGAGCTGTTCAACATCAATGCCAGCGCGCAGAAGGAAATCTTCCACATGAACGGCGTCGATTACAACCCGGTGCTCGATCAAATTGTTTTTTCCGCGCACAACACGAATGAATTTTACGTGGTCGATCACAGCACGACGACTGCGGAAGCGGCGAGCCATAGCGGCGGACGTTCCGGCAAAGGCGGCGACTTTCTTTATCGCTGGGGAAAACCGGCGAACTACGGACAGTCGGGCAACACGAACTTCAACGTATTGCACGATGCGCACTGGATCCCGGAAGATTGCCCGAATGCCGGCGACCTCGTTGCGATCAACAACAAAGGAATTTCGAATACGGTTTCCTGCATCGATCGCGTAACGCCTCCGTATAGCGGTTTCAATTACACGTACACGGCCAACACGGCTTACCTACCGGCTACCTATTCTTCGCGTCTCACCTGCACGGGCGGCACGTCGAACATGGGCAACTCCGAACAATTCCCGAACGGCAACCAGATGGTTTGTCTCGCGCTGTCGGGAACGATTTACGAAGTCGATCCTTCGGGCGCAACGATCTGGAGCTACACGGCTTCCGGCTCTACACCGCAAGCGCATCGTTACACGGCTTGTTATCTCGCTAACGCCGCTCCGGCCATTCCGACGATCACGACGGC
>CAMLEF010000322.1 GCA_946478675.1 uncultured Flavobacteriales bacterium
CCCAGCATGCCGGTTCCGCCGGTGAGAAGGATCATGCGGTAAAGTTAGGGGTTTCGGCGTTGCCGCTTGGGCGGAGAAAATGATGCGATGATCGGCGTTTGTGTTTCGTAATTTCAGTGTCTCATGAATGCGAAAGTCATCCGGCCGCATGCCTGAGAATTTTGTATACGTTTCTCCGTTATTTTCTTTGTAAAAAAATCATCATGCGAAAAATTATTCTCGATCTCGCTGTCAGTCTCGATGGAATGATCGAAGGTCCCAACGGTGAATACGATTGGTGCATTATGGAGCCCGACATGAACTTCGACAAGTTCCTCGCGGAAACGGATGCGGTGTTTTACGGAAGGAAAAGCTACGAGCTCTTCGGCAGTCAGCAGCCGGAAACATTCGGCTCTGACCTGGAACGCGAAGTATATGAATCGGTGAGCCGCAAGAAAAAATATGTTTTCTCCCGGACGCTAACAGCAGCAGGCGACGCGACGATCGTCGGCGGGAATATCGAAGAGGAAGTGAAGAAGATCAAAGCGATGCCGGGAAAAAATATCTGGCTCTTCGGTGGCGCTTCTCTGGTAACGGATTTCGTAAACGCAGGCCTGGTCGATGAATATCGTCTCAGTGTGCATCCGATCGTGCTGGGCAGCGGGAAGCCGTTGTTCCAGGATATCAAGCAGCGTGTGAAGCTGAAGCTGGTGCGTTCGGAGACTTTTTCTTCCGGCGTGATCCAGCTGTATTACCAGCCGGAGTAGATCAGAACTCGAACGCGAGAATCCGCTCGTCTTTCAGCAGCAGGTCCGTCAGCCGCTCGTGATTTTTGACCGAGCCCTGCAGTTCCCAGTAGCCGGTGATCTTTCCTTCGGCACGGCTTTGTTTTCCGCGATGCACTTTGAGGTTGTGCTGGCGGAACAACTCTTCGTAATGGTACAACGTTTCCTGCTCGAAGTCGCAAACGATCTTGTACGAACGCGCCTGGTTGAGATCGTCGATGAGCTTTTCCAGCCTGGTGAAGCCCATCAGCACCACCACGATAACGACCGAAGAAGATGCGCAGAGCACGTATTCGCCGGAACCAACGCCCACGCCGATCGCCGCCGCCATCCAGATCGTCGCTGCAGTCGTTACGCCTTTCACGTGATCGCTCGCGCGGAAAATTGCGCCCGCACCGAGAAAGCCGATGCCCGTCACGATATTCGCCGCAATACGATCGGCGTTGTTCGGTCCGCCGAGGCGAATGGAAAACAAAGTGAAAAGCGCGGAGCCGACCGTCACGAGAATGATCGTGCGAAAGCCGGCAGATTTGGAACGATACTCCCGTTCTGCGCCGATGATCGCACCGAACAAAACGGCGAGACCGAGTTTGATGAAATCTTCCTGCGCGAAATCCATGAGAGTCGGGAGTTTGGAGTTGGGAGTTCGGAGTTGGAAATGTTAGCAGGAACACTCCGAACTCCGGACTCCAAACTCAGCGCTATAACGGGATGTTACCGTGTTTCTTCTGCGGCAGCTTGTCGGCTTTGTTCTTCAGCATTTCGAACGCAGCGATGAGCTTGGCACGCGTGTCCTCGGGAACGATCACTTCATCGACGTAACCGCGCGCGGCAGCCATGTACGGGTTGGCGAATTTCTCGAGGTATTCGGTTTCTTTTTCCTTCAGCTTGGCTGCCGGATCTTTTGCAGCAGAAATTTCATTCTTGAAGATGATCTCCGCAGCGCCTTTCGCGCCCATCACGGCAATCTCTGCCGACGGCCACGCGTAGTTCATGTCGGCGCCGATGTGCTTCGAGTTCATCACGTCGTAAGCGCCGCCGTATGCTTTGCGCGTAATGACGGTGATGCGCGGAACGGTCGCTTCGCAGAACGCATACAGCAGCTTTGCGCCGTTGGTGATGATCGCGTTCCATTCCTGGTCGGTGCCGGGCAGGAAGCCGGGAACGTCTTCGAACACGAGCAGCGGAATGTTGAATGAATCGCAGAAGCGCACAAAACGCGCGGCTTTCGTCGAGGCGTGAATGTCGAGTACGCCGGCGAGCACGGCAGGCTGGTTCGCCACGATGCCGATGCTTCTTCCGCCGAGACGCGCGAAACCGACAACGATGTTCTCCGCGAAATTCTTGTGCACTTCGAGGAACGAATCCGCGTCGATCACGTGTTCGATGACTTCACGAATATCGTAAGGCTGGTTCGGGTTGGCGGGAATGATATTGTTGAGCGCCGTACGTTTTTCATTCGCGGCTTCATAGGGAAGCACAGGCGCATCGTCTTCGCAGTTCTGCGGCATGTAACCGACCAGCGCGCGGATCGTCTGCAGGCATTCGACTTCGTTAGCCGCAGCAAAATGCGTGACGCCGGATTTGCTCGCGTGGGTCATTGCGCCGCCGAGCTCTTCGGAAGTGACTTCTTCGTGCGTCACCGTTTTCACCACGTTCGGGCCGGTCACAAACATGTACGACGTGTTCTCGACCATGAGAATGAAATCGGTGATCGCGGGAGAATAAACCGCACCGCCGGCACAGGGTCCCATGATCGCGGAGATCTGCGGCACCACACCCGAAGCGATCGTGTTGCGGTAAAAAATATCTGCGTAGCCGCCGAGCGAAACCACACCTTCCTGGATGCGCGCGCCGCCCGAATCGTTGAGGCCGATCACAGGTGCGCCGTTTTTCATCGCGAGATCCATGATGCGGCAGATCTTCTCTGCGTGCGTTTCCGAAAGCGAGCCGCCGAAAACGGTGAAGTCCTGCGAAAACACATACACCAGCCGACCGTTGATGCGGCCGTAACCGGTCACGACGCCGTCGCCGAGGTATTTTTCTTTGTCCAAACCGAAATCGGTAGCGCGGTGCGTCACGAGCATGCCGATCTCTTCGAATGATCCGTCGTCGAGCAGGAAGTGCAGGCGTTCACGCGCGGTGAGCTTGCCCTTTTTATGCTGTGCGTCGATGCGTTTCTGACCGCCGCCGAGTTGGGCTTCGGCGATCTTATCATGGAGCGTTTGGAGCTTGTCTTTCATAGGAGGAAATTGTTTGCGAAGATAGCTATTAAGGGAATGTTGGCAACGCTGTGAGAACTGCGGCAAGGATGGGGAAGATGGTGCCCTGGTGAAGCTGTCGGACAGTCGGCAGTCTTCAGTTGGCAGTCATTCGCAATACGACTGACAACTGAAGACCGACGACCGATCAAACCGACTTTCCGTACAACAGCGCGTCGATGAACTGGCCGTTCTTGAGGAATGCTTTGCTGCGGATGCCTTCCTGCGTAAATCCGTTTTTCACGAGCAACCCGGCAGAAACAGGATTCGTTGCGTATACCGTGGCATCGAAGCGCGTGAGCTTGCGCACATTCTTTCCGTATTCGAGCAGCACCGGCAACGCAGCCGACATGATGCCCTGCCCGCGGAACGGCGCCGCTACCCAATAGCCGATCTCATCGCGGTGCGCCGTCGCAGGAAGCGTGTTGAAGCCGAGAAATCCCGCACCGCCGCGCATCGAGCCGTCCTTCGCGCGAATGACGAAGTTCAGCGGGTGACCGAATTTCTGTTCCTGCTCCTTGCAGTAACTGACGAACCACTTCGCGTCTTTTTCCGTGTACGGATGCGGAACGTTCAGCGTTTGCCGGAACAGCTCGAAGTCGTTCATGTATTCCACGTACGAAGGAATGTCGCGCTCTTCCGGCGGCGAGAAATACAGCTCCTCGTTAATGGGGATTTGCATGAGGTGAAGTTACGGCATAAAAAAATCCCCCCGGTGTTGCCAGCGGAGGGATCGTAGAAGCAGGGATGTAAAGTTTCCTGCGGGTTTAGAGCGAATATTGTTTTTCGTTTAGAAGTCGAGGTGAATGCCTGCTGCGAAAGGATACACCGTCGGGCCTTTTTCTTTCTCGAAAAGCGTCGAGAGCGAATACGTGCCGAAGATGGAGAACTTGCCGTAACCGATGCGCACGATCGCGTCGTAGCGGAACGGGTTTACGTTGAAGTCATCTTTCACTTTGCGCTTGTACGTGTGACCGTCGAGCTCGTATTTCTGCTTCAGCTTATTGTTGAAGACGTTGTACCCGAATTGCATGCCGGCGCCGATGTGGAACGAGCGGGATGCATCGTCGTTGTTGGTGTTGAACTCGAGGAACAGCGGCACGTTCACGTAGCACATGTTGAGGCGGTTGCGCGAATAGTGCATCGAATCGTTGATCGCCGTTACTGCCGGCATCTGCGGCTGCAGCGTGTACGAGTTGCGGAAGTTGTAGTGATACCAGGTGAGACCGATGCCGGTGCCGAGGTTCACATTGTTGCGGTAGATGTGAATGTTTTTCTGGAAAGCGTTCCAGCCGAACATGTACGACTTCGCGTAATTCAGGTTCATGAATTCGTTGGTGCCGGTGAAGTCGAGCTGGTTGTTCGAGTTGAGATAACCGTTGATACCGACGTCGAAACCGCCCCAGTATTTGAAGTCTTCGTCATCCGCTTTTTTCTCGCGCTTCGAACGCTCATCGTCGTTTTCCGTAATGTTGAAGTTGTACGGTCCGACGTGGATGTTGGTCGTGTCGGAAGTGCTGCTGCCGTCGACGTTGCGCATGCTCACCGAGCTCGAGCCGTTCGCGTTGATGACTTTTTCTGCCGGCGTGCCCTGGTAAGTGATGTCGGATGCGCCGTTCGCTGTAGCGTTGATCGACTGCGAAGCGGAAACGTGTGCGCTGGATGCGCCGCTGGCGACTACCGTTGCGCGTTCGGTCTGCAGGTTGTATGCTTTGAGCTCGCAGGCGCCGGAGAGTACCGCGTCGAGACGCGAAGCGGTGCCGGTCAGTTTGCTTTCGCAGGCGCCGCTCAGGCGGACATTAACGGAAGTGGCCTGTACGTTCAGCTTCGTTTGCGCTGCGCCCGTACCGATGACGGTCAGCGAATCGGTGATCAATTGGTTGCTGGACGTTACTTCGGTCGCGCCGCTGACGTCGATGTAGTTCAGTTTCTTCAGCGTGACCTTCACCTTCGTGTCATCGTCGATGCCTTTCATGCTCTCCGCTTTGATCACGAGCACGCCGTTCTCGACGTTGGTGGAAATGCTTTTCGCGGCGTTGTTGTCTTCCGCTTCGATCGTCACGGAGCAGGCGTCGCCTTGCGTGAGCTCGATGTGGAGCGGGGAAACGGAGCGCACGCCGTTAAATTCGCCCGGCGTGCGGGTATCGTTGGTTCCCTG
>CAMLEF010000323.1 GCA_946478675.1 uncultured Flavobacteriales bacterium
GGGCTGCTTCCTGTTCACCGGGGATGATTTTTTTTAAAATAAAACGGCGAGGCCATCGACTTACACAGGGAACAATAACCTGAAAGTGATGCTTCTCCAGAATAAAAAAATAGCCATCGTCGGCGGCGGGCCCGGCGGTTTGACCTTAGCCGTTTTGCTGCAACAGCGCGGCGCTCACGTTACCGTTTACGAAAGAGATCCCGGACGAAACATTCGCGTACAGGGCGCCACGCTCGACCTGCATGAAGAGTCGGGCCTGGAAGCATTACGACGCGCAGGATTGCTCGAAGCGTTTTACGCCGTTCATCGTCCTGACGCCGGGAAGCTGCGCGTGCTCGATCAGTGGGGTGTTATTCATCTCGATGATCACGCGGATGAAAATGCGCGGGAAGAACGCCCGGAGATCGATCGCGGTCCGCTGCGGGATTTGCTGCTCGATGCATTGCAGCCGGGAACGGTTGTGTGGGATCGCCGCTTTGTTTCCATGGAAAAGCAGCAGGAGCAATGGTTGCTGCATTTTGAAAACGGAACAACTGCAACAGCCGACCTGGTGATTGCAGCCGACGGCGCCCATTCAAAGATCCGTCCGTATCTCACAACGATTCGTCCCGTGTATTCCGGCATTACAGTCGTGGAAGGGACGATCTACAATGCGGAAAAGAATGCACCGAAGCTGCATGCGCTCGTCAACGGCGGGAAAATTTTTGCGCTCGGCAATGAGCAGTCGTTAATCCTCAGCGCAAAAGGCGATGGCTCGCTTTCGTTCTATACCGGCTGCAAAACGCCGGAGCATTGGGGGCGCGATTGCGGCATCGATTTTTCGGAGAAGAAACAAGTGGAGCAGTGGTTCCGTTCTGCTTTTGCAACATGGGACGAAAGCTGGACGGAATTATTCGCAGGCGATGAAATCACTTTCGTGCTGCGACCGCAATATCATTTTCCGATGGAGCAGCATTGGGAAGCGCAACCCGACCTGACGATGCTCGGCGACGCAGCTCATCGTATGCCTCCTTATGCAGGCGAAGGCGTTAACATGGCGATGCAGGATGCGTACGAGTTCGCCGAATGCCTCACGTCTGAAAATTTCACCGACATGAAAAGCGCCATCGCAGCTTACGAAACTTCCATGCGAAACCGCGCTGCAGAAGTCACGCGCATCACACTCGAGTCGACGGAAATGCTGCATGGTCAAAACGCCGTCGATAACCTGCTTCGCCTCTTCAAAGAAGTCGCGGAATAAAAAACGGTCATTCGTGCATTCGGAAATTCAGCCATTCGGTTTTGTTGATATACCGAATGACCGAATGCACGAATGACCGTTTTACCTTTTCTTTTTCGCAGCCGCTTCTTCTTTATTTTCCTTGACGCGGAACTTCACCATTTTCTTCACGAGCGCAATCGGCAGGGGCTGGTCCATCGGGAACTGTACGGAGCCTTTCGCGTTTTTGAATTTCGACAGCTCTTTCTGGAAAGCCACCATTGCCGAGACGCGCGGGTAGAAGCCGATGTGCGATTTGAACGCGGCGTACCACACGAGCAATCCATCGAGGCGCATGGCGGGCATGTTGTAGCTGATCACTTCTTCCGCACCCGGCGCAGCTTCGAGGATCGCGTTGCGTAAGGTTTCGAGCTTTTCGCGTGCGTCGTTAGACTGATCAGCGATGTAATCGTCTACGGAAGTGTATTTGGTTCGTGCCGGCATAACGGATCGTTTGATTGCAAACGTACGATCTGAACGTCTTTTTCATAGGGGAAAATGCGTCAGGTTAAAGGCAAATCACGACAGTGCGGATCGTGTCAGGATAAAGAGTTGTGCTGTTACTTTCCTGGAGGAGTTGCATAAGCTGTTCATTAAAAAACGCGATTGGGGAGATAATTCCACGGTATAAAATTTAATCGGAAGTAGGTGTAATTGTAAATTTGAATGAACACACCTATGCCGAATCGTCTTACAGAATCTGAAAAGCAGCTCATCCACAAGCTGCATGAGCGGGAGCATTTTATCGAAGAAGTCGCCAACAGCACGGCAGATGTGATTTACGTGCTCGATCTCGCGAGAGGAAGGATCATTTACATCAACAAGCGCGTGCAAACGCTGATGGGCGTCGATAACATGCAGCTCGATGCGATCCACCCGCAGGATTACGAAAAGCGCTGCCGTCATCTCGATAACTGCGCCCGGCTCAAGCGTGATGAAGTGCGCGAGATCGACCTGCGCTTCCGGGTGAAATCCGGCGCATGGAACTGGTTTCGCGTGCGCGACAAAGCATTTAAATACAACAGCGACGGCAACGTGCTCCAGGTGATCGGCGTAGTGCACGACATCCACGAGCAGAAAAAATCGGAAGAAACGCTGATCGAAAAAGAACGCTTGTTTCGAGGCGTGCTCGATGCCCCTAACGTCGGCATCGTCATCATGAAAGCCGTTCGCAATCTCGCCGGCGCCATCATGGATTTCGAATTCGTAGCCATGAGCAAATCGTTCGAAGCGATTTACCGGCGTAACGATCTCGCGGGAAAATGGGTGTTCGAAACCTTTCCCGAAAACAAAGCGCTCAGCTACGATGTATGGAGGCGGGTCGTGGAAACCGGTGAAGATTACGCGTTCGACATGCCTTTCGAAATGGAAGGGCAACAGCGCTGGCTGCACCTGAAATATTCGAAGTTCGACGACGGTGTTATTTCCGTCTGGGAGGATATTACCGCCAAAAAACAAAACGAGGAAAAACTCCGCGAACAATCAGCGTTCATCAGCCGCGTCACTGAAATTTCGCCCGATGTCATCAGCATTTACGATTTCGAAAAGCACCAGCTGATCTTTTCCAATCGTGAAATATTCCAATTGCTGGAATTACCGAAAGAGCTGGTGGAAAACATCGACAAAAGACAGCTGCGTGATCTTATCGCGCATCCCGACGATCGTTACAGCACGGTGGAGTTCATGAAGCAAATGCGTTATGCTGCCGACGATGAAGTGTTGGAAAACAATTACCGGCTCCGGCACAGCTCGGGCAAATGGCGCTGGTTCCACATCCGGGGAATGGTGTTTCGCCGCGACGACAACGGCATGGTGAAGCAGGTCATGACGATCAGCCAGGATATTTCCGCACAGCGCGAAACCGAAGAGCAGATCCGCGACCAGGCGGAATTCATGCAGAATATTTTCGATGTATTCCCGGATATGATCAGCGTGGTGAATTGCGAAACACAACGCGTGGAATACGTCAACTTCAACCCGGAAAACCAGCTGGGTTACACGCGGGATGAGCTGATGCATACGTCGGTGTCCGAACGGGAAGCGATCGTGCATCCGGATGATGTGGCTGCTTACCGGAATTTCCGGATGACAGTGCAGGAGGGCAGCGACAAAGAAGTGTATGAAACAGAGCTGCGGATGCTTGCCAAAGACGGCTCCTGGAAATGGGTGCATCTGCGCGGGAAAGTTTTTCGGCGGAATGAAAAAGGTAAAGTCTCTCATTACCTCTGTATCGTGCAGGGCATCTCGCGACAGAAAGACGCCGAAGCGAAAGTCCGCGAGCAGGAAGAGATCGTGCATCACATGACCGAAGCCGCGCCGTCAATGATCAGCGTGACGGATCTCGAAACGGGAAGTGTGGATCACATCAAAGGCAATCCTTCCCAGCTGCTCGGCTACACGCACGATGAAGTACTGTCCGTTAATTCCCGCGCCGTGCATCCCGACGACCGCACCACGCTCGCCGCGTACTATGATTTCTTTTCGCACTGCAACGACACCGACATCAAAACCGTCGAAGTCCGCATGCGCAGCAAAGACGGCGATCCGTACTGGTTTTCGCTGACCGGAAAAGTTTTTCGTCGCAGCCCAAGTGGCGAACCAACGCATTGCCTCAACATCACGCAGGACATCAGCGATCGTAAAATGCTCGAAGAGCAGATCCGCCTCTGGCTGGCCGATTGAGCATGCAACGAAAAACAATCTGCGACCATCTGCGCAATCTGCGGCTTGCTTTCCGAGTGCGATTCCTACACATCGCGGGGAAATTTTTCACACGCTGAAACGCATCTTTCGCCTGCGCAGCAGACAGGTCATTCAGGCACGCTTTTTCCAATGAAAAAGGAAAAAGCATCGTCATGGAATACAAGGAAATGAAAAGCTGCATCGACGCCTGCCTGGAATGCGCCTCGATGTGCCGGCATTGCGCCTCGTCGTGCCTGAAAGAAGAAGAAACGGATGTGAAAATGATGGCGCGCTGCATTCAGCTCGACCTGGAGTGCGCATCATTTTGCAGCGCCGCCGCGGAGTTGATGAGCCTCGGCAGCGATTACTCCCGCGAGATCTGCCAGCTCTGCGCCGAAGTCTGCGACCGTTGCGCGGAAGAATGCGAAAAGCACGACACCGAGCATTGCCGGAAATGTGCAAAAGCCTGCCGTACCTGCGCGCAAGCCTGCCGGAAGATGTAATTATTGAATATTGAATATTGAATATTGAATATTGTGTGTGCGGGGGAGAAACGAAGTCAGTGTTGAACACCATTTTCAATGCGTGAATCTTCAATATTCAATCTTCAATATTCACTAATAAAAAAGCCCGTGCTGTTGAGCTGCACGGGCTTTCCTGTTTGCGGTCAACCAAACACCTTTACTCTTTTGCCGCAACAGAAATACGGAGATCGACTTTTTCCGAGATGAAATGATCCTTCAGCGATTTGTCGTTGCCGTAGGACATGCCCCACCACGTGCGGTCGATGTTGAAGTTGGCTTCAGCTGTTGCGCTGTTGCCGGACGCCTCCACTTTCGCAGGGAAAGAAATATTTTTCGTTACGCCTTTCAGCGTCAGGTTGCCGCTCACGAGCTGGTTCGCGCCTTTCACGACAGAGCTGTCGGTTGCCGTCGGTGTATACGCTTCCACTTTGGTGATCTCGAACGTCGCTTCCGGGAATTTTTCCACGTCGAAGAAATCGGGGCTCAGCAGGTGCGGGCGCAGCTTGCCGGTAATGAAATCTTCCGTCTGGTCCAGCTTCATCGAACCGATGTTGATGACGAATTTGCCGCCGGTGAGCTTACCATCCTGCACCAGGAGGCTGCCGGATTTCAGATGGAATTTACCCGGGTGATCTTTACCGACGCCGTAGCCGGTGAAGCCGATGGAGGAGACCGCCGTATCCGCTTTCAGCTCTTT
>CAMLEF010000324.1 GCA_946478675.1 uncultured Flavobacteriales bacterium
ATAGATGAGGTTAAAACTGTTGGGGAGCCGGCGCTTCCTCCCCATCTCCATCACCGCTTTCGGCCTCCCCGCTCTGGTCGTAATAACCGCTCTTCACGCGGATTTCTTCGGTCGGAATTTCTTCTTTCGGCGCTTTCGGGTCGACGTAATCGTTGCTGAGCACGCGGAAAACAGTGCGGCGGTTTTGCTGGTGCAGGGCTTCGCGCTCTTTCGCGGGACGACTGTTGATGTATTTTTCAGAGAGCACAACACCAGAAGGCAACTTCAGCGGACGCTCTTCGCCCCAGCCTTTCGCTTTCAATCGTTCGGGCGCGATGCCTTTCGAGATGAGATAATCGACACAGGCCTGCGCGCGGCGTTGCGAAAGATCGAGGTTGTGTTTGGACGTAGCGCGGCAATCGGTGTGCGCGTCGATCTCGATGACCATGTGCGGATGCTTCACCAAAAGATTGTAGAGGTAATCGAGCGAGTCTTTCGATTCGGGGCGAAGGTTGGCGCTGTCGAGACCGTACAGCACGGCGGGAAATGCAACATCCACATCGGGCGGCGGCGGAAGCTTCAGACAAAAATCCATCGCCAGATCGTCGCAGGCGCTGCGGCCGAGCGTGGTGAATTTCCCTTTCTGCTCTTCGTCGAGATCGTAATACGCTTTGCCTTTGCTGCTCGCCGTCGTTGCATCGGATGTAACGTTGATGACATAAGAAACATCTTCCTTCAAACGGAATTTGTATTTGCCTGCGGCATCCGTGCGCACTTTTTCCGTGCTGCCGTCGGAACACACCATCGACACGATCGCATTCGCCACAGCAACATTGTTTGCGCAATCCGTCACCGTTCCGCTGATGAACATCTGAATCTTTTTAAACGACCAGATATCATCGGAGCCTTTCGTGCCTTCGCGGTTCGAAGTGAAAAAACCTTTGTTCTGCAAATGATCGTACACGATGCCGAAATCATCCGCGGGCGAATTGATCGGGCACTTCATATTTTCCGGTGCGCCCCATTTCCATTCGTTGCCCATTTTCGGCGCACGATAAATATCGAGACCGCCGAGACCTGCCATGCCGTCGGAAGAATAATACAACGTACCGTCATCGGCGATGTACGGAAATCCTTCGCGGCCGTCGGAGTTGATCGACGTTCCCATGTTCACCGGCTTGCTCCACTTTTTCGTCTTCTTATCGAACGTCGACATCCAGAGATCGGAATGTTCGCCGCCTTTGCTGCCGGTCATGTCCGAGGAGAAGACCATCACTTCTTCGTTCATGCTCACTGCGGGATGGCGGAAGTTGAAGCTGTCGAGTGTCGCCGCATCCAAACCGAAATCGACGAGCACGGGCGCGCCCCAGGTATTTCCTTTTTTCTCTGCGTAATAAATCTTGCAGGTCACGAATTGTTTTTTCTTCTGCTCGCAACGCGTGAAGAACATGTGGTTGCCGTTCTTCGTGATGCAGCTCGCGCCGTCGTTCGACGCAGGAAGGTTCACGTCGCCTTGCACCGTTGCGGGCGTGCTCCATTTGCCTTTGTTATCGACGCGCGCTTCGAACATATCGCTGAAGAGATTTCCCGAAACAGGATCGAGGTTGCTGCCGGTTTGTCCCGGGCGCTTCGAAGTGATCACAAGCGAGCTGTGCTTGCGGTCGGACCACATCGGGCAGAAGTCGTTGAACTTCGTATTCAGCTGCGCTTCGTTATTTACGAGATAACAAGATGGCGAAGCAAGCCATTCCGTCGCACGTTTGCACGCTTCGATGCCGAGCTGCGCCGACGGATCCGAAGGAACACGTTTCTGGTATTCCTGGAAGCTGGCGATTGCCTGGTCGTATTGCCCGGCCATTTGCTGCGACTGCGCGAGATAGAGCCAGGCTTTATCGTCGGGATATTTCGCACTGATCGCTTTGTGGTAATAAACGGTTGCAGCATTCCAGTCGCCGGTCTTGCGATAGCATTCGCCGATCTGGTAATACGCGCGGGCCTTGCTGGTTTTCGAAGTGGATTTCTGCGCAACGGCTTTTTTGTAAAGCTGCATCGCGTTCCAGTACTGCTGCGAAGCAAATGCGTGATCGGCATCGCTCATCGGGTTTCCCGCAAAGAGCAGGCAAGGGAGCAGCAGCACGAGCAGGAGTAGTCGTGTCGGTTTCATGTGATGAAGTTTTTAGAAGTCGGTTTGCGAAACGGTTTGCCGGCTGTGTCGCTTTCTACTACTATAACTCCGGCGGAAAAAAAGGATACAACGGAATTTTCTTCTCCCCGGAAAATAAATGGGTCATTCGTGCATTCGGTCATTCGTGCATTCGGAAACCCCGTCATGAATACACAACTATTAACCCCAATGACCGAATGATCGAATTTCCGAATGACCGTTTTCCCATCTTTGCATTCATGATCCGGCTGAAGTACCGATTTCTCTTTGCAGCGCTCCTTTTCTCCTGCGCCATTTTTGCTTCTCCGAAAAAGCCGCATCGTTTTCCATATTACGACGACACGCATCGCGAACCGTATTTATCGCTGTTCACCTTCGCCAGCTACATTACATATAAGCCGCAACCGGGATTGCTCACGACGAAATTTCCCTACGCGTTGCAGGATCGTCACACGGGCGCGCTGGTGACGGATACGTTTTCGAGCAGCAGCACCAATCTTGTCGGGAACGGCAAATGGGTGTATCCCGGCGTCGGCATCGAAGCGGGCATCGGGGCGTTCACCGTCGAAGGACAGATCGGCGCGTACATTCATCATTGGTCCGACAATCTTTATTTCGGAATGAATTACCGTTTCGTGCTGCACAAATTCCCGGTGAAGACGGAGCGTTACGAATTCGGCAGCATCGCTTTTCCCGATGAAGAATTTGTGGACGGCGTGGCGGATTTCCCGGTGAAAATTTCGCTTGGGTTTTTCTATTACCAGCCGATCTGGAAGCTGGGAGAAATTGACGTCAGCGACAAACAATTCAGCGCACTCGGTTACGTGATGCAATCGGCGGATACGATGGCGTTGCTCGGCAGCACAGGAAAAGTAACCGTGTTGTTTCATCAAAACATCATTGCGCTCACGCCGAACATTTCACTCGGCTATCGTCCGCGTGACGGCAGGCTCGATCTTTCGTTCCGCGTTTCGCCGTTCTTCACGTTGCGTCAAACGGGCGGGCTGCGTTTTTACCTGAAGAACAATTCGTACGTCGACTGGCGGCCGGCGGATGGCATTACGGTAGAATCGGTGATCCCGCTGAATACGCCGGGGCTCGACGCTTCCTTCAACAATGAAAAGCTGGGCAGCACGCCGTTCCGTTTTAAATGCGTTATGTTTACGCTGCGAATTGGTATACGAATTGCATGAGCGTTACGCCGGCATCACCAGCTTTACATCCCCGTAAAAAGACCGGCAGCAATAAAAATCACATGGTGAAACGGGTACTTTTTTTCCTGCTGCTTTTTGCCACTGCCTTCCTGCATGCGCAAACGGTTCCATCGCCGCCACCGGGAACGCCATCTTCTTCTTACTATAGCGAAGGAGAAAACGACGATGAATGGCATTTCGTGCTGTACGCGCAGTACTCGCATCTTTTTTACAAGACGACACCGGGGCTGCTGGAAGTTAAATTCCCTTATCGCATCACCAGCCAGCTGGGCACGATGGTGACGGATACGTTTGCCGGTTCTACGCACGGCACCAAACGCTCGATGGGAAATTTCTTCGCGTTGCCGGGCGTGGAAATGTCGCACAAAAATCTCGTGATCGACATCAACATCAGCCCGTTTCAATTGCCGCGGCTCGGGTGGCGTTACAATGCTTACGCCGGTGCCGGTTATCGTTTTCGTTATGATAAATTCTTCGACCAGTTCACGGACCTGCGCCCGGTGCTGGAGAATTTTCCGCTGACGTTCAAGTTCGGATTACAGCTGCACAATGCGATGTGGAACATGGGCCGCGTCAATATGAATTACATGGATTCGTTCACGGCATTCGGCAATAAGCTGGAACAAACGGAAGACGAACCCGAAGAGCAGGAAAGCTGTCACGTCGACGTCGTTTACCTGCAGAAGATGATTGCGTTCGTGCCGGGACTTTCATTCGGCTTCCGTCCCGTCGACAACAACTTCGATGCGGCGATCAGCCTCAGCTATTATTTCCCGGTAACGCTTGAGAACGGTTTCGCATTCGTCTTCAACGATTCCGACCAGGACGATCCGCATTATGCGCCCGGTTATTTCGGAATGATCTCTTCCAATCAGCCCGGCCTGCACGCTTCCTACAATCACGGCCACGTTCCCGATTCGCCTTATTCGATGAAAGGCTGGATGCTCAGCGCAAGAGTCGGCTTCTACTTCGGCGATTAAAACGGTCATTCGTTTATTCGGTCATTGGGAAATTCGGTTATTCGGAAACTTGTATCCCGAATGACCCAATGAACGAATGCCCGAATAACCAGCGCCGCTATTGCGGGTTGCTCCCGTTTAGCAGTAAAACACAACACCCGGAGCAAATTGCTCCGGGTGTTTTTCTGGGTCCACGTTTCCTGCGGGTTAATTATTTCGTGGTGAAGGAGACACTTCGTGACCCTTCACCACGCAACCATGATCTATTTCGTAAAGAGCAGCTCGCGGTATTTCGGGAGCGGCCAGGATTCGTCGGCGACGATCATCTCGAGCTTGTCGGCGTGATCGCGGATCACTTCGAAGTAGGCTTTCACTTTGTTGCAGTAAGCGTCGGCTTTCTTCTTCATGTCTTCGATGTTGTTCGCTTTCTTGCGCTCTTCGATCATCGCGTCGACATTTTTCTTGATGCCGTTGACGTGCGCCGAAATTTCAGCGATCATGTCGAGCTGCGTGGCGGCTGCTTTTTTGAATTCCGTTGCGGGAAGCACTTCTTTCAGTCCGCGTACGTTGCTGATGAGCGTGTTCTGGTACTGCAGTGCCGTCGGGATGATGTTGTTCACTGCGAGGTCGCCCATCACGCGCGCTTCGATCTGGATCTTTTTCACGTACGTCTCGAGGTAGATCTCGTAACGCGCGTGCTGCTCGCGTTCGGTGAGCACTCCGTGGCGTTCGAACATGTGAATGAATTTCTTGTTCATCCACGCTTCGAGCGCTTCCGGCGTCGTCTTGAAATTGTTCAGGCCGCGCTTCTTCGCTTCTTTCACCCATTCTTCACCG
>CAMLEF010000325.1 GCA_946478675.1 uncultured Flavobacteriales bacterium
CGTTACGAGATCTTTCACTTGTCTGACCTGTAACAGGTGAAATAATGGGACGTGTTTTTACAACTGAAAAAATAAAACGGCCCGGCCTTTGTACTGCTACCGTATGAAACTATTTTACTTCCTGTTTCCTGCATTGGTATTTTTCTCCTGCACTCCGCCGGCAGAAAAAAAGGAGCAACCAATCGCTTCCGTAAGTCCGGATTCGATAAAAAACAATGCGGACAGCCAGCAACACGTTTCGGTAACTAAAACCGATTCTCTTTCGAAAGATTCATCCCGCGCTCAGGTTGCAAAAGAAACGCCTGCGCCTAAAGAACAGTCAAAGAAAAACGAAAACCTGTTTTACTATTCCGGGTCGCAGAAAATTTCTGCGATGATCACGCCGTGGAAAAACCGCAAGCGAAAGATTGTGCTCTATGATCTTTCCGGTCGCGAAACGTTCACGCAGGAAGATGTGCAGCGGGATTACCAGGTGACCACCACACTGGAAAAATTTCATGCGAATGGCGCTGTGCAGCAATTGTCCGTGCATGAAAATCCGGGCGGCAGCCGCTATTGGTACGAAACCACGATTACATTCGACACGCAAAACGTACCGCTCACGAAAGAAGTAGAGCAATTGCCCGCGGACCGTCCCGACGGCCCCACCACTTTTACCTGGGATGCAGCGACACAATCGTGGAAGAAAGTCAGTGGCGGAGGCAAAGGGTTGTAGCGTTCCGCAAGACGTTTCTTTACTCTTTGCATACCGCATTCAAGAGGAGCAGAAGGCTAAAAAATTCTCCGGTCTTCGCAGGGCTTTTTGTATCTTTAATTCTCATTGATTTCCATGAAACGTCTTCTTTCGCTCTCTGTTTTCGCGTGCGCGGCTTCCCTGCTTTGTGCACAGGCGCAAGTGCCGCCGCAATTCATTCCTTCGCAGGTGCCCGATGTGTTCGCCCGCATGGCGTCGTTCGACGACCTGATCATCGGCTCCAACATTTCGGAAGATCTGTATTCCGATGCGCGATGGACGCCTTTTCAAACGGCTGCAACCGGAACGATCAGCGATTCGATCGACATTCTGCATACGCGCATTAAGCTGAACATTACCGATCTCACCACCGATACGATCCGCGGCGGAACGACACTCCGTGTGGCAGCGAAAGTGAACAACATCACCGCGCTGCCCGTCGACCTGCTGCACATGCACATCGATTCGATCGTGGAGAATAATGCGCTGCTCACGTACACGTACGACGACACGCTGCTTTCCATCAACCTTCCTGCCGCAATGAACATCGGCGACACGAGCGACATCGCGATCTGGTATCACGGAAAACCGCAGCTCGATCCTGCAGGCTGGGGCGGATTTTATTTCTCCGGCAATTACGCTTACAACCTCGGTGTCGGTTTCGGTTCCGATCCGCATTGCTTCGGCCGCGTGTGGTTTCCGTGCTTCGATAATTTCGTCGAGCGTTCCAGTTACACGTTCATCATCGGCACAAGCAACGGCAAAACTTCTTATTGCAACGGTATGCTCAGCGCAGATACAACGGACGTCAACAACGTTCGCTGGCGCACCTGGAACCTTGCCGAAACGATTCCTTCCTATCTCGCTTCCGTTTCCATTGCGGACTACACGCAGGTGAACTGGTCGCATACCGGCATTTACGGCACTTACCCGATCGTGCTCACGGCGCGCCCGTCCGACACGACGAACGTGAAGAATTCGTTCATCCATCTCAACGATGCGCTCGACGCGTTCGAATATCGCTATGGTCCGTACGAGTGGCCGCGTGTCGGTTACTGCATGGTGCCGTTCAGCAGCGGCGCGATGGAACATGCTTCGAATATTTCTTACCCGCTGATCGCTGCGAACGGTTCGCTTACGTACGAAGCGCAGATCATGGCGCATGAATTGTCGCATCACTGGTGGGGCGATCTCGCGACCTGTCACGACGAAGGTGAGATGTGGCTGAACGAAGGCATGGCGACGTATTCGCAATATGTCTTTACCGAATGGGTGTACGGCCACCAGGCGTACCAGGACGGCATCCGTGATAACCACGATGAAGTGGTGCATCTTGTGAATCACCGTGAAGGAGGTTACCGCGCACTTTCGGGCATGCCGCACCAGTATACGTATGGCGATCACGTGTACCTGCAGGGCGCGGACGTGGCGCACACACTGCGCGGCTACATGGGCGATTCACTGTTCTGGGTGGGCATTCAATATCATCTCGCGCACAGCCAGTACGTCGACGTTACGAGCGCGCAGTTCCGCGACAACCTGATTACTGCGACGGGCCTCACCTACCTCAACGATTTCTTCAACGATTGGGTCTTCAACCCGGGCTTCCCGCATTTCGGCATCGACTCCGTGAACAGCGTTCCGAACGGACCGAATTACGACGTGACGGTTTACATTCACCAGAAGCTCACCGGCGCGCCGAATTATTTCACGAACGTTCCGTTGGAAATTTCCTTCCTGAAAAACGACTGGTCGCGCAATACGCAGCGCGTGTTCATGTCGGGACAATACATGAATTTCACGTTCACGCTGCCGTTCAACCCGGTGATGACGGCGATCGACATGGATGGCAAGATCAGCGATGCCGTCACGGATGAAGCGCAGACGATCTCTTCGACCGGCTCGCACAATTTTGTTGCAGCGCGTTGTTCGTTAACGGTGAACAGCCTCGCGGATTCTGCGTTCGTGCGCATCGAGCACAACTACTGCGCACCGGACCCGATCCAGAATAACACGAACAACTATCATCTTTCCACGCTGCGTTACTGGACGATCGACGGCATTTTCCCGTCCACGTTCTATGCGAAAGCGCGCTTCTATTACGACGGGCGCACGGCATCCACTGCCGGACCGGGACAATGGCTGGACAACGATCTCACGGTTCCCAACGGCGACAGCATCATCCTGCTGTATCGTCGTGATGCTGCGGACGACTGGCACGAATGGCCGCACTACACGAAGTTCATCGTGGGAACGCCGGCGACTTCGAAATACGGTTACGTCGACGCGGATTCGATTGCCCCGGGACAGTACGCGTTTGCGAATGGCGTTTCTCACGTGCTGATCGGTGTGCAGGAATTGCCGGCGCCGGTACCGGAAGTGGTCGCGTATCCGAACCCGGCGTACGATCATCTGACAGTGGAATGGCCGGGCGCTTCGAACGAGCCGGTGGAAGTGCGCGTGTACGATGCGCAGGGACGACTGATTCATTCGGAAACGTCGAACGGTATACAAGCGAAACTTTCGATCGCGAACTGGCCGGGCGGATATTACAGCGTGGAAGTGCTGCAGAAAAATGCGGTGCTCGGAAGAAAGCAGGTGATGATCGCGCATTAATGAACCACGGAGACACGGGGACACGGAGAGTGTGCTGACCAATTATTCATGTGAATTTTACAATAGAAAATCGAGGCACTGCATCCCAGTCTTTTCTTGGGAAGAATTGCTCCACCTTTTCCGAAGCTGCGGAATTTGTCCGCCATCTTCCTTATCAACGAAATTCTTCGCGTTATGATCCGCTGATCATTTTCAAAGAAAGGCGCGGCACCTGTAGCACGAAACATGCAGCGCTCGCTCTATTGGCGGAAGAGCATCAGCAACCCGAAGTGCAGCTCTGCATCGGCATTTACCGGATGAACCGGCAGAACACGCCCGGCATTGGCGATACGCTGGAGCAGTACGGGCTGAATTTTCTTCCAGAGGCGCACACATATTTGCGGATCAACGGAACGATCTTCGATTGCACAGGCCTTTCTTCGGGAAACACTTCTTTTGCCGATTCGTTAATGGAAGAAATCGTCATCCGTCCGGAGCAGGTCGGTGATTTCAAAGTCAGTTATCACCGGAATTTTATTCAAAGCTGGCTTGCGCAACAATTTTCCTTGTCTTTCTCTTTTGACGAACTTTGGCGCATCCGCGAACAATGCATACAACGTCTCTCTCAATGAAAAAAAGTAAAGTTGGTTCGAAGAATTGCCTGACGAGATCAAACGTTCCGTAGAGAAAGGCTTGCAACAGGCAATTCAGGGAGAAACGAAGTCACACCAGGAAGTGATGTCGGAGTTGAAGAAAAAAACACAAAAAATATTTCAAATGAAAACACTCGGTCTCATCGGCGGCATCAGCTGGGTTTCCACCGTCGATTACTACAAATACATCAACGAAGGCATCAACGCAAAGCTCGGCGGCTCCGAATTTGCGCGGCTCATCATTCACTCGCTGAATTACGGTGAGGTGCGCCGCAACAACGAAAACGATCGCTGGGACCTGACACTGAAAATGCTGGTGGACGCAGCGCTGAACATGAAAGCGGGCGGCGCGCAGGCCCTCGTGCTTTGCGCCAACACCATGCACCGGCTCGCGAACGAGGTCGAACAGCAATCCGGTTTGCCGGTGATCCACATCGCGAAAGAAACAGCAGCCGTGATTGCGCAGCAGCAACTGAAGAAAGTAGCGCTGCTCGGAACGAAATTCACGATGGAAATGGACTTCTTCCATTCGAAGCTCGCTGAACGCGGCATCGAAGCAATCATTCCCGGCGACGACGACCGCGCGTTCATCCATCACACGATCTTCGAAGAGCTCGGCAGCGGCATCCTGCTCCCGGAAACCAAAGCGCGTTACCAGCGGATCATCGCGGGATTGCAGCAACGCGGCGCACAAGGCGTGATCCTCGGCTGTACCGAAATTCCGCTGCTCATCCATCCCGGCGACGTCGACCTGCCCACGTTCGACACGACGAAGATCCATGCCGACGCGGCTGTCCGTTTTGCGCTATCTTAGATTTTATGGAAGAGAACACCATCGAAAAAACGTACACGAACGGCGAAGTCACCGTACGCTGGCAGTCGCACCTTTGCCAACACACCGGCATCTGCTTCCGCGGCCTTCCGCAGGTGTTCGATCCGCGCAAACGTCCGAGGATTACGCCGATGGCTGCTTCTTCTGAAGCGATCGTCGCGCAGGTGAAGAAGTGCCCGTCAGGAGCGTTGTCTCTTATTGAGGTAGAGAAATAGCTTCGATTAAAATACTTACGGTCGGTCAGTCGTCGGTTTTGAATACAACCAATAAAGAAAACCCAACAACCGGCCAACAGATTTTACATTACACACAATATAAATATTTAAAAT
>CAMLEF010000326.1 GCA_946478675.1 uncultured Flavobacteriales bacterium
CTGCCACGAGGATGGTCCACGAACGCGAAAAGGCGATGCGCAAACCGGTAAACAAGCTTACGGGTGTTAATCGTTTTCCTATGGAAAAGCCGGGAGGTTTCGGAGAGAAACATCGAATCGATTACAATACAAAAAAAAGTATCGCGCGAAGCCCACGGAATCTTTGCCTTCCAGTTCAGCGGCCAGTTGTCGATCCGAATGCTTTTCAGCGAATCGAATGAAAATCCGGGTTCTTTGTGATGCTGTTTCCAGAGCTCCTCTTCCGTATAAAGATATTCATCCTCATAGCCGTTCCGTGAAAGCAGTCGCCGCGCCACGGAATCGCGCACCCAATCGGTGAATTCGCGGTATTCTTTATTGGTGACTTCATATTTCCGGAAGTAAAACGGCTGGTAATATTCCGTCAGCACCTTCGGCGACATTTCGTAGATCGCAATACGGTCTTCGACGGTTTTGTGTAACGGTGTGTTCCCGGTATAAAACCGCATCGAAGCGGCAGCAGGAGGAGTGAGGTAAGTGATGCGTTCTCCTGTCCTTTTTTCTTCCGGGTTCAAAGCGAAATAAACGCAGTCGTAGAACAGGTCGTCCGGCGAACGAAAAATGTGAAGCGGGACAGAAGTACGCCCGGCTAAATGCTGTTCCGTTTCCGGGTGAAACAACCACGCCACGGGGCTTTGCTGCTCGAGCGTTCCAACACTGGAATTGCTGTAATCCAGGCATGAATTTTCACGCGGAGAAAGCAGCAGCGTATCCGTATACCAGGAAAACTTCGAATCATTTTTTCGCGCGAAGAGCGTCGCCGGCAATAGCAACAGGAGGAGAAGGGTAAACCGCATGATCGAATATAATGGAGAAGTACGGAATAGATACACGGCATTGAAAATTGAAGATTGAAATATTCGTTGTGAAGAAAGGCTGTCTTATAAAGAATATTTCAATTTTCAATCTTCAATAATGAATGGCCCGGGAAATGCTGCAATGGCTCAGAACTGCAGAATCAACAGGAAACAGTGAAATCCCGGCAAAACGCTATTTTTGAAACTCCGGCGCCTTACCGGATAACCACAGCATTATGGCGGGTACTTTGCCCACGTACAAAATCATTCCCCCGGCAATCGCTTCGGCCGGCGTTTATTTCTTCACCACTGACAGTGGCCTTCAGTACGAAGTGCGCTTCGGACGGCGGCAGGATAATATTCTCCATGCGACGATCGTGTTCGGCGTAATCAATGAAGAATTCGACGGAGAAGAATACGTCGTCACCAACCGCGGTGAAGTGTTCCGTGTGATGAGCACCATCGTTCAGATCGTAAAGATGTTCATGACGGAACACCCGAAGATCATGTGCTACGAATTCACCGGCATTCCGAAAGAAGGCGAAGACGAATCCCGCTCTTCCCAGCGCACGCTGCTCTACAAGCGTTATCTCCCGCGCATCTTCGAAACCGGCTGGGACTTCAACTTCAGCGGCAACTCGGCGATCGTCACGCGGAAACAGCGATTCTCCTGAGCCAGGATCACTTTTCCTTATTGAGAAATACCGTCAACTCCAGGTGCGGGACGGTCGGTCAGTTGTCGGTCGTCAGTCGCGATTGCGGAATTTACCGGTGACTGACGACCGACGACTGGCCGACCGTTTATCTTTGCGGCATGTTCCCCGATACTCCCGCTATCATTTTCTGGTTTCGCCGTGATCTTCGTCTCGAAGACAATGCCGGGCTTTATCATGCGCTAAAGAAAGGGCTGCCGGTGGTGCCGCTGTTCATTTTCGATAAAGAGATCCTGGATCGTCTCGAAGATAAGCGTGATCGTCGCGTGAGCTTTATTCACCGGGCGTTGCAGGAGCTGAATGAAAAGCTGCAGTCGCTCGGGAGTACGCTGGTGGTGCGTGATGGAACGCCGGAAGAAGTGTGGGAACAGCTGTTGACCGAAATGAAAATTGCCGCGGTGTATGCGAATGAAGATTACGAACCTGCGGCGCGTAAACGGGATCGTGCGATCGGTTTGCTGCTGGAGAAAAACAACATCACCTTTCACCTTTGCAAAGACCAGGTCGTTTTTTCGAAAGAAGAAGTGGTAAAAGACGACGGCAAGCCCTACACGGTTTTTACGCCTTTCAAAAACAAGTGGCGGGCGAAGCTGACGCCGTTCTATTACCGTTCTTACCCGACGGAAAAATACTTCCGCCATTTTTTCAAGAGCGCACCTCTTGCGTTGCTTGCGCTTGCGGATCTCGGCTTTTCGGATGAACAGTTTGAATTTCCGGAAAACACTGTTGCCGACGAGCTGATCCGCCAGTACAGCGAACGCCGTGATATTCCTGCATTGCCGGCCACGTCGAAGCTTGGATTGCATTTGCGCTTCGGCACCGTCAGCATCCGGAAGCTGGTGGCGCATGCATTGCCGCTGAGCGAGACGTGGGTGAACGAGCTCATCTGGCGGGAATTTTTCATGCAGATACTCTGGCATTTTCCGCACGTCGTGACGCAGTCGTTCCGCGCAGAATACGACCGCATCGCATGGCGCAACGATGAAAACGAATTCCGCCGCTGGTGCGAAGGACGTACCGGTTACCCGCTCGTGGATGCCGGCATGCGCGAGCTGAATGCGACCGGCTTCATGCACAACCGCGTGCGCATGGTGACCGCGAGCTTCCTCGTGAAGCACCTGCTCATCGACTGGCGCTGGGGAGAAGCGTACTTCGCCGCGAAGCTGCTCGACTACGATCTCTCCGCGAACAACGGCAACTGGCAATGGGCCGCAGGAACCGGAACGGATGCGGCACCGTATTTCCGCGTTTTCAACCCGACGGAACAACAGAAAAAATTCGATCCGGAATTCCGTTACATCCGTCAATGGCTGCCGGAATTCGGAACCGCTGCTTATCCTGCGCCGATGGTGGAGCATGCCTTTGCGAGGGATCGGTGTTTGCAGGCGTATAAGCAGGCATTGGGGAAGAATTGAAAAATTCAAAATTCAAAATTCAACTATTCTATAGAGAGAAAAATCCGCTATTAAAAGTAAACCTCGAAGGTTTTGGAAACCTTCGAGGTTTGCTTTTTTCAGCAGTTCAATTGAATATTCAATATTGAATTATTTCTTCGGAGCAGGAGCAGGCGGCGGCGGAGTCAGCGAGAACGCCACTTCGCAAGGCACGACGATCTCTTTTTCTTTCACCGTGAGATCGCAATCCGTGGTCGTCATGTAGAGCTTGCGGATCGAACCGTCGGGCATTTCCATGTCCATGTCGGTGCTCGTGGCGGCCGGTCCTTCGAACGTAAACGGATCGGTGAACTGATCGGCGATGTCGAGGTCCTTGATGTGAACTTTTTTGCCGAACACTTTCGTGTAGATCTCGACGATGCACTTCGTGATCTTCACGTTGATGATGTTCTTCGGACGGTCGTACCAGATGCTGACGTCGCCGACGCAATTCGTGGTATAGGCGAACGGTCCGGCAACTACAGCCACGTCTGTCGTGAAATCCGCGCGGCCGGCGTGCAGGTGGATCTGCGGGTTGACGAGGATCCAGGTGAACGTGTCTTTCACGAACAGCACTTCATACGGTTCTTTGCCGGAGATCGGGCCGAGCGCTTTGAAGCATTTGTTCAGCAGGTCTTCGCTGATGGTCACCTGCATATCGTCGGGCTTCGGCGTTACTTTTCCCACGGGCGCGGGACCTGTCGGTTTAGGCGCGGGAGCAGGAGCGGGCGCGGGTTGCTGCTGCGCGGGCGGAGCGTAAGCCGTCGTCTGCTGGTGATGCTTGCAGGAAGAAAAAAGGATAAGCAGGAAGAAAAACGAATAACAAAGGGGTCGTTTCATCGTTTACAAAAATACACGGCAAGGAATTTGTTTACTTTCGGTAACCCACAATTTTTTCAACTATGAAAATCTTCCTGATCACCATCGCGTCGCTCGCAACGGTCACGTTCGCGCAGGCGCCTGTCGGAGACGTTTTCCCCGAATTGAAAGGCGAAACGCTCGACGATAAAACGCTCACGATCCCCAACGATACGAAAGGCAAATCGACCATCGTTTGCCTGGCTTATTCGGAAGACGCGGAAAAAGACCTGAAGACGTGGTACGAGCCGACGTACGATAAATTCATCGCCAAGACGGAGCTGATGTCGGATGCGTTCGACGTCAATCTTTATTTCGTTCCGATGTTCACCGGCGCGAAAGCAGGTGCGGCGGGAAGCGCGAAGAAACAGATGAAACAGGACGTACAGGAAGATATACAGCCGCACATCATCGTGTACAAAGGGGAAATCGATACTTACAAAGACAAGCTGAAGATGGACGATAAGAAGAAGCCTTACATTTTCGTCCTCGACAAAACGGGCAAGATCGTATTTGTTACTTCAGGTCCGTATACGGAAGAGAAAATGGACCAGATCGACGATAACATCGAATAGCAACAGAACCTTCAGACGACAAATTCAGAATCCCGACGGTCAGAGAGAAGTTTCGGGATTCGATCCTGGGGTTGAAAATTTTTAAATACCCGGTTCCGATTCCAGGTCAGCAATGGCCTGGAATTTTTAGTTCCGGAACTTAAGCAACGATCTTCGCGTTCGGGTATTTGCTCATCCACATTTCGAGCGCTTTCTGTGTGCGAACGAGGATGGTGGTGCGGTAGTCGACCTGCAGTTTAATGACTTTTGCGTCGGGTGCTTTTTTGTAAGCAGCGGGTTTGCGGTTGCGGGTTTTCATAGAAGTACTTTCTTTAGTTAAGACAAGCGGTCTCATGTTGTTTTTTTGTTAGTTTGATTTTGCTATACAAATAACCCCATTATTTCAAGTGAGCAACCCTACTTTTCTTTGAATGACCGCACTATTCGACGACTGACCGGAATACACCGTCGAGTGGTTTCCGAACCTGCCGTCCGGCATTTTTTACCGGTGAATGGAAGAGCAAGGAAACCGGGTTAATTCCATGTGAAAAACGAGGCTGGATTGATCGTGAAGTTGTCGCTATGGCGTTGCAAAGCAGTGTTTTGTGTCGGAGTCCCCGATTTTCGGCAAGGATTCTTCTGCCATTAAAAAAGACGTTAAAGCACAGCCGTAACGTCTTTGGGGGATGTGAAGAGGATGCGCAGTGCAGCAGGCGGTCTTTCCCT
>CAMLEF010000327.1 GCA_946478675.1 uncultured Flavobacteriales bacterium
GATCGTCACATAACGCGTACGGTTGCGGATATGACGTTCGAATTTCTCTTTCCGTTCTTCGCTGAGAAAGCCGGAGAGAAAGGCGTCGAGCTCTTTGTCGTAAGCGTTCATTGATTGCAGATTGTGTCGAGTTGGCCAGGTCTATATTCTGCTCCGAGCCTGATTGCATGTTTCGTGTCTTCGCAGGCTCGTTCTTTATTACCAAGAATATAATAAATACCTCCGCGGTTTCGGAAATAGTCTGAATCTGTCGAATCCAATTCAATTGCCTTGTTTAGATCGGATATGGCCTTATTGTATTCTTCAAGATGCAATTCTGAAAGAGCGCGATTGTAGTAAGCTTTCCTGAAAGTGGGATCGATGGCAATTGCTTTGGATAAGTACAAAATTGATTCGTCGCAACCTTCATGCAGATTATGACACAGCATGCCTTTCGTCACTCCCATGAAATAATATGCCTCTACGCGACTGCTGTCTTCCTGGATTAAAGTAGTGTAGACAAGCTCGGCTTCCTGATACTTTGCTTCAGAATATAATTTTCTGCCGATAGCAATCATGGAGTCGTAGCGTTGTTTTTCCATTGCATAAGCCGGATGTCCGTTTTCCTTTGATTGATTACAGGAACAAACACCAAGACTTAATATTATCCATGAAAGCCGGATCCGCATCATTCTTTCGTAAAGCGACCGTTGGAAAGCGCCAGCAGGTTGCACATGCGGAACAGCATCCGTGCGCCGACGTTCGCATCCCATTCGTCGCCGTCGGGGCCGGGAGCGACTTCGTTCAGGTCGATGCCGATCACTTTTTTGCCGAGACGTACAACGCGATCGATGAGGAATGCCGCCTGCTCGTATTCGAAACCTCCTGCTACCGGCGTTCCGGTGTTCGGGCAAAGTTTCGGATCGAGACCGTCGATGTCGAAGCTGATATAGACTTTTTCCGGCAGGTGCGAAATGATCTCGTCGACCTGTTTCGCCCAATGGAAACCGTTGTATTGCTCATGCTTCAAATCACGATCGAAGAACGTGACGATGCGGCCGTTGGAGGCTTTGATGAGATCGGCTTCTTCCTGGCAAAAGTCACGGATGCCGACCTGCACGAGCTTCTTCACCTGCGGGATCGAAAGCGCGTTGTACATGATCGACGCGTGCGAATACGTGAAGCCTTCGTATGCTTTGCGGAGGTCGGCGTGTGCATCGATCTGCAGGATGGCGAAATCACCGTGTACTTCGGCCAGCGCCTGCATCATGCCGAACGGCGTGCTGTGGTCGCCGCCGAGCAGGGCCACGAGCTTTCCGTTGCGCATCCAGTGCAGGCAACGCTGGCGCACCCATTCGTTCAGCCATTCCGAGCCTTTGTTGATTTTCTCGCGGATCGCTTTGCAGGTCGCATCGTTATGGACGTCGACGCCATTCGTGATCGCATCGATATATACTTTCGCTTCTTCGCGAAGCAGCGCAGCTTTTCCTGCGACTTCCTGCGAAATTTCATCCATTGCGAGACCGAGCTTCCACGCATCGGGAATCGACGGCTCGTGCAAATCCACCTGGAAGGAAGCGTCGAAAATCGCTGCAGGACCTTCGGCGGTGCCGTCGCTGTACGAAACGGTCACATCCCACGGAACGGGAACGATCACGACTTCGGCTTCGTCACAGGTAAACGGAAGGCCGAAAATATTGCTGTTCGGATCACCCGGATCGTTCGGGTTGAAAGAGGCGATTTTGTCTGCTTTGCTCATAGTAGTAATGGAATAGTCGGCAAATCTACGAAGGCGGGTGCGAATTACGAATGTTTACGAATATACGAATGGGGGAAAGGTTGGCTCGTCGATGGATTGTACCAAAGAATCTGCAATAGACGATTCGTATATTCGTATCGATTCGTAATTCGCACCCACTATGAAACTGTTGCATTCGCTTCTCATTTTCGCCCTCCTCATTGTTGCGTTGCCTTCGCATGCGCAGGTTGTTCCGCAGGCGGCTGATCCGAATAAGTTCAGCAGTAAAGAGCTGAAGAAGATCGAGAAGTCGAAGGCGCTTTACCAGAAAGGGAAATACGCCAAAGCCATCGCGACGATCGATGCGGTGCAGAAAACGCATTTGCTGAACGATGAGCTCTGGATGCTGCGTGTCGAGTATGAACACACGCAATACGTGGCCAGCGCGTATGCGGATGCAGGAAAAGCATTCGCATCGGAAAATACAGCGGTTTACAAAAACAATTTCCTGCTCGCCTGCAGCTTTGCAACGCTCTACAGCAACAAGCAGGAAAACGCCGCAATTTATCTTCGGACTTTTCTCGTGGATGAGAACGTCGATGAAAACGTGTCGAAGGATGCGAAGGAAGAATTCCAGGATGGCGAGACCGCTTTCTTCAATGAAAAATACGACGCCGCGACGAAGCATTACAAGAATGCCTACAAGCTCGACACGACGTATTACAAAGCGGCGTTGTATATCGGTGATGCGTATTTCCGCGGGAAAGAATACGAAGAGGCCTTGCCCTGGTACCAGAAAGCGGTAAACATGCAGCCGAACATGCTCGAAGCGCGCAAATATCTCACGGACGTGTACATGAAACTGCGCCGCTGGAAAGAGGCGTACAACGCGTGCATCGACGGCATCATCGTTTACCCGGATGCTGGAATGTTCGGAAAGCTGGAAGTGATTTGTGAAGAGCTCGACAAAAAATTCGATGCGCACTGGATGCCGCGATTCTACCTGCCAAATTCACCGGCCATAGAACAGGCGCCGATCGCTGAAGAGCCGTGGAACTTTTACCGCAATGCGAAGAATGAAGTGAAAGACAATCTCGATAAAAAAGGACAGCTCACAAACAAAGAAGGCAGCCTGCGTTTTCTCGAAGTGTACAGCTGGGACAAGATGCTCGATCGCCCGCTCGACGGCAGCGTATGGTCGTTCCCCGAAAAAATGCGCCGCGAAGGTTTTCTCGATTGCTATGTGATGGTGAGCATGTATCACATTTCATTTCATGACCAGTACAAAGTTTTCGCAAGGGAAAATAAAGAACGGATCCGAAAGTATATTGAAACGTATCTCGTACAATGAAATAGGTCATTCGTGCATTCGGTCATTCGGGGATAATATTGAACTTGTATTTCTCCGTTTGTTCGAGCGTAGTCGGGAACCTGTTGCATTTAGAATGCGAAAAGTTCCCGACTCCGCCCGACCAAACATAAAAGCACCCTCTTCGAATGCACGAATGACCAAATGCACGAATGCACGAATGACCGGATTAAAAATGAAAAACCCTTCGGAGAGCCCGAAGGGTTTTTCTGCAAAAAGCAGTAACGATTACTTGTTAACCGTGTTTGCGAGGTCAGAGCCAGCCTTGAACTTAGCTACTTTTTTCGCTTTGATCTGGATGGTCTTACCGGTCTGGGGATTACGGCCGGTACGAGCTGCACGCTTGGAAACAGAGAAGGTGCCGAAGCCTACGAGAGAAACTTTGTCGCCTTTTTTGAGAGCTTTGCTTACGCTTTCGATGGTGGAATCAAGAGCGCGGCCTGCATCAGCTTTGGAGATTTTTGCGCCAGCGGCGATTGCTTCGATCAGTTCTGCTTTGTTCATTTTGCGTTGGTTTTAAGAGTGAGACAATGAATTTGATCGAAGCAAATATACTCCCAAACCCACACCAGTCAAGGTTTTCGCTGGGAAAACGACGGGGTTGTTCATAAAAGAAACCGGTTTGTTAATAACTGAATCGCTGAAACCCGCTGGGAGTAAGGCTTTCAGGGTCTTCTTGCCCGGAAACCTGCGTAGGTACAAGGATTCGCGGGATCAATGAATGATTGAAAAATGGCCGCAGAGGCGCGGAGAACGCAGAGAAAAGCTCAAAGCACGTAAGCGCCTTCGAGCGGATTGCCGCGCAGCAGGTCTTCTACGGACATGCGACGTTTGCCGGGCAGCTGCACTTCTTTGATTTCGATGTAACCGCCTTCCACCTGCACGCGCTGGAAACCGGGTTGGAAATCTTTTTCCGCAGATGTGCCGGGAACGAAAACCGTGCGGAAAACTTTGATCTCCACCGGCGGCTGCGTGTCGCCGGGAAAATTCAGCGTGGTCCAGGCGCCGGGATACGGAGATAAGCCGCGCACGTGATCGTGGATCTGCTGTCCCGTTTTTTTCCAGTCGATGCGGCAATCGTCGCGGAAAATTTTCGGTGCATCGTGCAGCACTTCGCCCGGCGCAACGAATTGTTCCTGCGAAACCGGCTTACACGTTCCGTCGCCGATCGCATCCACCGTTTTCGTCACGAGCCCTGCGCCGACGATCATCAGCTTGTCGTGCAACTCTCCCGCGTTTTCATTTTCACCGATGCGCACTTCTTCGCGGAAGAGGATGTTGCCGGTGTCGATCTGCTGCTGCAGGAAAAAAGTAGTGACGCCTGTTTTCGTTTCGCCGTTCATGATCGCGCGGTTGATCGGCGCGGCGCCGCGGTATTGCGGAAGAAGAGAAGCGTGGAGATTGAACGTGCCCATCGGCGGCATTTGCCACACCGCTTCCGGCAGCATGCGAAACGCAACGACGATTTGCAGATCGGCATTGCAGGCTTTCAGCTCTTCCAGAAATTCCGGCGACTTCAGTTTTTCCGGTTGCAGCACCCGCAGGTTTTTCGAAACGGCATATTGCTTCACTTCGCTCTGCCGGAATTGCTGTCCGCGACCGGCCGGCTTATCCGGGGCCGTGATCACCGCCACGACGTTGTATTGTTCTTCAACCAGCTTTTGCAGCACGCCTACCGCGAATCCCGGCGTGCCCATGAATACAATGCGGATAGACTTCGGGTCTTTCATTGGAAAAGATTCAAAAATTCAAGATTCAAAAATTCTTGATTTGTATTTGTTGGTAGTACGCCCAAGCCTGTTCGAGCGGAGTCGGGAACTTGTTGCATCGAAATGAAGCAGGTTCTCGACTCCGCTCGAACAAGCCGGGAAATTCTGATACGCAACTGTCAATTTCGAATCTTCAATTTTCAATCTTTGAATCTTTGAATCTTGAATATTCAATCTTTTATCTTTTACGAATGTCAAGCAGCTTGATGGTCTGTCCCGCCATACAAACGCTCATGCGATCGTCGACTTCATACTTTATC
>CAMLEF010000328.1 GCA_946478675.1 uncultured Flavobacteriales bacterium
AGGTTTTAAAGACCCCAAAGGTTTTAAAGACCCCAAAGGTTTTAAAGACCCCAAATGTTTTAAAGACCCCAAAGGTTTAAAGACCCCAAAGGTTTTAGATCTTCCCGCCGCTTTTCACGACAATTTCCGATCCTTCCGCCAGCATCACCGAAACCGGTTTTTCATTCGAGAGAAAATCAAATTCCGGCCCGTATACTTTGCCGAAATCCACATTGATCCGGTACTGATGAACAGGGTAAATCTCCCAGCGCGGATGCTCAACAGGATATTCGGAAGTCGTCGTTGCATCGAGCTTCGTGTAACCCCAATAATGCTCCGTGATGAATTCCGCTTCGCTGCCGGGTTCCATCGGTAGAGATGTTGTCTGCGTTCCGACACGGAACGAATGTTCCCCCGAAAGCCGGAAGCCATATTCGACGACGAACTGTCCATTTTCATTCGTGATCGAATGCCGCATCGGAACCGTCGCGTAAGGTTCTTTGTAAATGACGTTCGCAACAAGTGTAATGGCCGCTTTGGGAACCAGCTCGCGAATAAAAACAACGCCACGCCGAACCGTTCCGTCCGGTAAATTCCGCTTCACGTAAAAACGCAGGTTGACCTCTTCCAAATCCGTATGAAAAGGGACGGGGATTCCTTTCAGCCGCGTATTCAGAAACATAAAACCCACGAGGCTGACATAGCAGGTGCCGTTCCGCATATCCAGCTCAACGCCCGCCGGCAACCTGGGCCGCAGCAATTCCGGATCGACGGCGTAATTCGCCAGCACCAGCTTGCGCCATTCGGCAGTGAGGAAGACGGACATGACGTGGGTTGGTTAGTTGGTAAGGTTGGTGAAGTTGGTTGAGGCGACTCAAAATTACTGTCAATGTTTCTATTGCGGATCTTTTATCCAACTTACCAACCTTACCAACCATCCAACCCAACCAACTTACCCAACCCATCCAACCTTTTCCCCGTGTATACCTTGTGAACAAAACCTTGCCGGCTTCCCCGGAGGCTCGCAAAAAAGGTTATTTTTGTAGCTAAGGCACAACACATTGAAACGTTTTCTTTTTGCAATCCTTTTGCTCTGCGGGATGTCGGCGCAGGTTTTTGCTTCTCACCTGATGGGAGGCGAGATCACGTGGAGCTGCCAGGGGAACGGCCAGTACATCTTCCAGATGAAACTGTATCGCGATTGCAACGGCGTGCAGGGACCGGCTAACGCATCGCTCGACGTTTTCAATAATCCCAACCTCACTTCGATTTCGCTGAACCTCGTTTCGCAAACGGATATTTCTCCGACCTGCAACGCGATCGGTCCCGCCATTTCCTGTTCCGCTGCGCAAAGCCAACCCGGCTGGCCCAGCAGCGCCACGCCCGTTCCCGGCGCTGTGGAAGAATTCGTTTACCAGTCGTCGCCGATCACCATGTCGGGCGTTCCGCCGGCGCAGGGATGGATTTTCGCGTATTCTTCCTGCTGCCGCAACTCGGCCATCACCAACCTGAGCAACCCGGGCGGACTCGGCTTTACGCTTCGCGCGAAGATGTATTCGTACAACAACCAGAATACGAATCCCTGCTTCGACAGCTCGCCGGAATTTCTCGAAAGCCCGAAGACGATCATCTGCACGGGTTACCCGTTTACGTACAATCATAACGCGGTCGATGCAGAGCTCGATTCGCTGGCGTACGACTGGGCACAGCCGCTGGACGCATACACGAATTTTCCGCCCGCCGCTTTCAACGCCAATCCAGTTCCGTTCGCGCCGACGTTCAGCTTCAACAGCCCGATGCCCGGTCCCGCGCTCGATCCGAACAACGTGCCGGCAGTGATCAACAACGCGACTGGTGAAATCTCCTACACGTCATTTACGCAGGGCAATTTCGTTTCCTGCATCAAAGTGGAAGCGTGGAAATGCGGTCACCTCGTCGCTGAAGTTTATCGTGACATCCAGGTGGTGCTGCTGCCGTGCGGAAACAATACGCCGCCTTCCGTGACGCCGCCGTTTCATGCGAACACGGATTTCAAAGACACGGTTTACGCCGGGCAGCTCGTCAACTTTACGCTGGCCGCAACCGACTTCGATTTCCTTCCGAACGGTCAGCCGCAAACGTTGACGATGACGGCAACAGGGCAGGAGTTCGGCGCCGGGTTTACCAATGCCGCTGCAGGATGTTTGAATCCGCCGTGCGCTACACTTTCGCCACCGCCGCCGGTTTCCGGGCCTTTCGGCGTGAGCATGGATTTCAACTGGCAGACGGCGTGCAATCACATTTATTACATCAACCAATGTTTCGTGCAGGCCAACACGTACAACTTCGTCATTCGAACGACTGACGATTTTTGTCCCGCGCCGGCACAGAACATTGCGACGATTTCCATTACCGTTCTTGCTTTGCCGCTCGTGCCGTCACCCGATGTGCATTGTGTAGCGGTACAACCGAACGGCGACGTGACGCTGACCTGGGCGCAGCCGCCGGATACGGCAGGAACGTTTAACAGTTACCAGATCTATACGTCGACGAATGCGAACGGTCCGTTTACGCTGCTGGATTCCATTTTCAATTACAACCAGACGTCGTACACGCACAACGGCGCGAATGCGAATGCCGGTCCCGTTTATTATTACGTGCAAACGCGTTCGGGTTGTGGCGGAATGATCCTCGTTCCCCCGACGGATACGGTGAATTCGATTTACCTGCAGGTAACGAACAGCAACAACGTAGCGGCGCTGCTCAGCTGGAACAACATCAGCAATCCGCCGCCGACCACGCAATTCCAGTGGTTCCGCATTTACCGCGAATATCCTACCGGCGTTTGGACGCTCATCGATTCAACGCAATCGCAGAGCTACGTCGATTCGATCCAGGTGTGCAACAACCAGGTGAACTACCGCATCGAGATCGGTGATTCGCTGGGCTGTGTTTCCGTTTCGAATGTCGACGGCGATTTGTTCCAGGACAACATCGTGCCGCAGATCCCGCAGTTGGATTCCGTGAGCGTCAGCAGCACAGGCTCCGTGCCGATCGGCTGGGAAGCGAGCACTTCTCCCGACGTGATCGGTTACGTGATTTACCAATACATCAACGGCATCTGGACGGCGATCGATACGGTTTGGGGCATCAACAATACGTCGTACACCAATCTTGTTTCCAACGCCAACCAGCAGAGCGAATCGTACGTCATTTCCGCGTTCGACAGCTGCGGCAACATCAGCACGTTCAGCCCGGTGCAGAATACGATCTTCCTGCATCGCGCGCTCGATATCTGCACGTCCAGCACGTCGCTGTGGTGGAACAGCTTCATCAATATGCCGGGCGGCCTCGGCGGTTATAACATTTACGCCAGCGAAAACAACGGCCCGTGGACGCTCATCGGAACGACGACTGCGAACGACACGGATTTCGTGCACAGCGGGCTGACGCAATTCTCGACGTATTGTTATCTCGTGCAGGCCTACAATACGCTGAACACGATCACGTCCACTTCGGAACAGGTTTGCGTATTCGCCAACGTGCCGCAGCAGCCGGTGTTCAACTACCTGCGCGTGGCGACCGTTGCCGGACAAAGCAGCGTTGACATTATCGGATACGTCGACGTGGCTGCCGACGTGAGCCGTTACGACATTTACCGCGCAGATTCACTCACGGGACAATGGGTGTTGCTTGGAAATGTGGTTGCCAATCCGCCGCAGAGCCAGGTAAATTTCACCGACAACACCGCGAACACCGGCGCACAGAGCTATTACTACAAAATGGTGGCCGTCGACAGCTGCGGCGCGGATGCGATGACGTCGAACATCGGCCGCACGATTTTCCTGCAGGCCATCAGCAACGACGAGATCACGAATACGCTGTATTGGAACGATTACGAAATGTGGCTCGGCGGCGTATTGCATTACAACATCTATCGCAGCATCGACGGCACGTGGAACCCGGTTCCTGTTGCAACCATTCCCTACAGCGCGGCAGGGGATAACGTGTTCACGGACGACGTAGCGCTTTACACGAATTACGTCGGCAAGTTCGCGTACCAGGTGGAAGGTGTGGAAGGCCCCGGTAACATTTACAGCTTCAGCGACACGACGTATTCCAACGTTGCGGAAGTCGTGCAGAAGCCGCTCGTGTTTGTGCCCAACGCTTTTACGCCGAACGGTAACGGGCTGAACGATGAATTCCTGCCGTCCGCCGGTTTCGTCGACATCGTGGATTACAATTTTGCCGTGTTCAACCGCTGGGGTGAAAAGCTCTTCGAAACGAACGACCGCACGCAGGGCTGGGACGGCAAATACAACGGCAACAAATGCGACGGCGGCGTTTACGTCTGGATACTCACGTTCAAGACCGCTTCCGGCCAGTACATCGATCAGAAAGGCATCGTGACGCTGTTGCGGTAAAATCGGATGTGCCGATAGGCCCCGCTTCGCTATGTGCTGATATGCCGATGTGCGCATCGCTTCCCGCACTCAACGTTTGTTTTCCGCAATTAACCACCTGTTAATAGTGAAAGCTGCTGTCCGTTAGCCATTTCATCGGCATATCGGCACATTATCATATCGGCGCATTATTCTTCGTATCTTTGCCCGAATTTTATCCGCGTATAAAGTTCAAACCGCGTTCTTATGGCCGCTGATTCTTCCAAGTTCCTGAGTGAGGGTCTCACTTACGACGACGTTCTCCTCGTTCCTGCTTATTCCGAAGTGCTTCCCCGCGAAGTCGATCTTCGATCCCGTTTTACCCGCAACATCACCATCAATGCGCCTATCGTGTCCGCCGCTATGGATACGGTGACGGAGTATGAGCTGGCGATCGCTATTGCGCGGGAAGGCGGCATCGGCGTCATCCACAAAAACATGACCATCGAGCAGCAGGCCGAACAGGTCCGCCGCGTCAAACGTTCCGAAAGCGGGATGATCATGGACCCGGTGACGCTCGATAAAAATGCGATCATCGCCGACGCGCTTCGCCTGATGAAGGAGAACAAGATCGGCGGCATTCCCGTCGAAGTCTTCAAGGAAGATTCCCGCATGCAGCCCGATACGGCGGTGCAGGCGGCGACCAAGCTGGTCGAGAAGGACAAGATCGACTTCCTCACCGGCACGATGCTCTCGAACCAGTTGCTGGCGATC